>CAYJHK010000123.1:0-6395 GCA_964369515.1 uncultured Desulfovibrionaceae bacterium | reverse complement strand
GGCTCGAAAAGGGCAAGTCATTGATTCTAATTTGCGATTTTCTTGGGGTAGGAACCTTTTTTGCCCACAAAATGTTTCCCCTCGAAATAAAGCGATTAAAAGTAACAGCCATATTGTACTATTATACGTTGTTACTTGAAATAATAGATAAAAATTTTTTTAATTTCAACTTGGCACTTGTGCTGATTTGTGACACAATAAACATTGAAGAATTAATATTTTAAAAAGGAGAAGTGTATGCGACCTCAGAGAACATGTATGTTTTTGAGTGTGTTTACGCAAAGAACGTTTTTTTCTTTGCTGTTTTTGAGTGTTTTAGTATTTAATGTTGCAGCAGCCCATGCCGCACAAATTTTTTTAAAACCGGACATAGAATATAGTCCTTTGTGGAGTACAGGCTCTATTGAGGTGAATTTTGTTCCCGATGAACAAAAGTGCCGAGCAGCCTTTGGGAGCAACTGGAAGACAGAGTGCTCTGCTTGGCTTGGCAAATCCGGCACTGTTCCCAAGGGTATTGTAGCTGAAGGTTGGCCCGAAGGCGAATGGATGTGGTCATCTTCGCAGCGTTTAACCTTTACTCCCAACAAATCGTGGAAAAGTAGTACCAGTTATACAGTTGATGTGAGTAAAGTTCCCTTGCCGGCTCGTGTCACTCTCACTGCAACAACCAGCGGTTTTACAAGTCTTCCACGCAGTGCACAGCTTGATAAACCCCAAATTTGGATAGATCCATCACGCAAATTCGAACATGCCATTTCTTTTTCCATGACTTTTACCGAGAGTATGAATAAAGAGGCACGTCAAGCTTTAGAGCAGCACGCAAGCATTGTTCCGAAACAAAATTCCGGCTTAACGCTGGGGAAGGCGCAATGGGTATGGCTTGACGACAATACTCGTGCTGTGGTCAATGCCCGTATTCTCACCATGCCGAAAAAAAAATCCATAGCAACGCTGACCCTTCCGGGTGTGCGTCCGCTATGGCGAGAAAACAATCGATGGCATTTCCCCGATAGAGATGCCGTAAAAGAAATGAGCGTTTCGGGCACCGATACTATTTTCAATCTTAAGCGAGCTCGTCTTGAAGCTTATGAAAATAAAGCCTTGCAGATGGAGCAACACATTATTTTCAGCTTTACGCAGCGTGTGCCTGCCGAAGAGCTTTTGAAAAATCTGACCATTTTGGAATTGCCGCTGAAGCGTGATAAGGAAAATATTTTGCCAAGTAATTGGAAAGATGGCAAGATTTCTCCGCAAAACATGCAAAATTCTCGTAAATTACAGCCGCAATTGGTGAAATTACCCGACGAGAATGAAGATTTCATTCGTTTTCGCATCGACACCACTCCCGGGCATTACATCCTTTGGAGTATCAATAAAGACTTTGGCCCAACAAATAGCAAGGGGTTGAAAACAACCCTTGGGCGTAACACTGAAAGTATTGAGTTTATTTCCGACGGTAGCCCACGTTTGAATTTTTTACAGTCCGGTAATGTGCTTTCACAACAAAGCGACATAGCCGTGGTCAGTGAATATGTGGATTCCATTCGCTGGACGGCCTATCGCTTTAGGGACGATTCCTTGGCGCTTCCCTTTATCACTTCCCTTGACGACAGCATTGAAGACAGTCAAGGCAATGCCACCAGTGTGGTGATGCGCGGTGAAATTCCGCTGGCCGTAAAGTCGGCCAATGCCAAGGGCTATACCAGCAGCCCCGTATTCTCCACCTTAAGTTCCAAGAAAATCTTCGGTACGGAGAAAGGCGATTTAAAACCCGGGCTTATTTACTTAAAGCTTGAGGGAGTCAAGAAGGGTGAAGTTGTCACTGAAGCAAACCGTATCCTTATGTACTCAAATATGGCTATGGTGATTAAAAAGCTGCCCAGCGGCAAGACCGAAGCCTATGTAAGCTCCCTGACGGAAGGCAAAGCTTTGGAAGATGTGCGTGTACAAATCCTTGGGTATAATGGCATTGCCTTGGTTGAAGCCAAGACTGATGCCGGCGGCAAGGCGACTTTTCCGGACACATCACATTTTACAAAGGAAAAAGCCCCCACCGCCATCGTTGCTCGCAATAATGATTTTGGCAATGAAACGGACATGCTCTGGATGAGCCTTGACGATCATGGACGCAACGTTAACCTTTCCAATTTTGCCGATTTAAATGGCAGACAAAGCAGTGCCAACACGCTTAACGCCTTTGTGTTTGCCGAGCGTGGTTATTTTAGACCCGGCGAAGAATTGCGCTTTGGTGTGCTTTTGCGTGCCAATGATTGGAAGCTTTTGCCGCAAGATATGCCGTTACTGGCTACGGTGTATGATGAAGTAGGTCGCAGAGTCCATCAACAAGCATTTAAAGCCGCTGAAAACATTCACAGCTTTACATGGAAGATTCCCGAAAGTGCCATGACCGGTCGCTATCGTATGAGTATTTCTACGCCCAAGGAAAATAATACTCCCGGGCTGGTGCTTGGTTCTGCCACCGCTCGCATAGAAATGTTTGTACCGGATACCTTGCGCATCCGTACCGACTTGGTCAACACCGCTGCTTCTTCCGGTGATGCGCTGTCCACCAAGGGCTGGTTGGTGACTTCCGATAAGCAGGGTACTACCGCTTTGCGTGTCAAGCTTGATACTCTCTTTGGTCAAGTGGCCGCCGGACGGCGTGTAACAGCTGTGATGAAGCTCCATCCCGCAACCTTGCATTTTTCCGGCTTTGAAGACTATACCTTCCAAGATACGTCACCCTTCTTTGCCAAGGGCAGCGACCCCATCACCCGTCCGTTGACCCCCAGCACTTCCGATGCCAAGGGATTGGCGGTACTGCCGCTTGACTTTACACAGTGGCGTTTTGGTACATTGCAATGCGTTATTAATACAGAAGGTTTTGAACCCGGCGGCGGACGTGCCGTGCGTCAGGAAAAGCGTTTCTTATTGTCACCCTTACCCTTTATGCTTGGCTATAAGGCCGGTGAAGGTGCCGATAACAGAAACTTTATCATGAAGGGCAGTACGGCAAAGTTGCAGTTCCAAGCCATTGACTCCATGGTAAAACCGGTCAATCCCGGGCAGTTGGTTTTTGCCATTGCACGTCGCAATACCGTTACGTCCTTGGTCAGTGACTCGAGAGGTGTGTATACTTATGCCGAAACACCTGTAGATACTCCCATTTCTCAAGGTGAAGTGCAAATGTCTGCCGAGGGTCAACTTGTTTGGGATATTCCAACTCAAGAAGTGGGTGACTATATCCTCACCGTAAAAACACCTGCCACCGGCAACAATAAAGAAACGAAGCTTGCACACATTCCATTTAGTATTGTGGGCAACGATGATTTGCGCCCCGCCTTGCTCTCCGGTTCCAACTTGCCCAAGGCGCATCTCCACCTTAAAACAGATAAAGTGAATTATGTCGGCGGTGAAGCTGCCAAGCTTATGCTCACCACACCTTACGAAGGTATGGCGCTCATTTCCTTGGAACGTGACACCGTTGTTGCCCATAAATGGGTTAAATTGCCCATGGGTAGCAGTATGCATGAAATTGACATACCCGAAAATTTCTCCGGACGTGGCTATATTCAAGTGCTTATGGGACGCTCCCCTGAGTCTGAAAGTATCTTCTTGCAACCTCAAAGTGTGGCCATGGCTTCCATAGCCGTGAATACAGCAAAACGTGAACAAAAACTAGCCATTACAGCACCTGAAAAAGTGCTCCCCGGCAAGACCTTGAGCGTACACATCAAGAACACACAAGGTACTCCCACCAAGGCATTGCTTTTTGCCGTGGACGAAGGTATTTTGCAGCTTTCACGCTATAAGACTCCAAATCCATTACAATATTTGCTCTTAGATAGAGCACTTGAAGTGAGAACGGCGCAGCTTTTTGACCGTCTTATGGCCGGTGATAAAAAGCTTATGCAACGCATTTCCGCCTTTGGTGGTGGTGTAGGCGAAGATGCCTTTGCCGGTATGCTTGGCAATTTCCAAAATCCTTTTAAGCGTAAAAATGAGCCGCCCATGACGTGGTGGAGCGGTGTGGTGGATATTCCTGCCGAAGGTCTCAATGTGGAAATCCCCATTCCCGACTACTTTAACGGTTCCTTGCGCCTCATGAGCGTTGTGAACAATGAAGCCGGCGTCGGCAACGGTCAAGCCCGTGTCTTTGTGCAAGACGAACAAGTCTTAACGCCGCAATTGCCCGTTATGGCCAGTCTTGGCGACAAGTTCGAAGGCGGACTTGCCATTGCCAATACCACAGATAATCCTGTTACTTTAAAGCTTGCCTTAGCCCTTGACGAAAGCAGTGGTGCCAAGGGACTGCGTTTTGCCAACTTCCCACAAAGTGTAGCGCTGGCTGCCAAGGAAGAAAAGCTCTTGCCCGTGGATATCATGGCAGGTCAAGAACCCGGAGAAGCTGTATTGCGCTTCACGGTGGAAGACGAGAAGGGTGTTGTGCGTACACGCAAAACCAGCATGAGCATCCGTCCGGCCGTGCTGCCACGTTACAGTCAACAGTCGATGGTTGTTAATCAATCTGCGGACTTATTCACCAAGCGCAGTCTGCTTGGCTTTGATGCAAAAACATCCATTGCCGTTTCACCTGTTCCCATTCCGCTTTTGCAAAGTGCGCTCAGTTTCCTTGAATACTATCCATTTGATTGCGTTGAACAAACCATCAGTAAGGCCTTCCCCTTGGTCGCGCTTGTCAATACTCCCCTCGGGCAAGAATTGGCAAAAACCGCTGCGTATTTGAACACCAAGAATATGGAAGAATCCTTGCAAAATGCGCAAAATGTGCTACTGGCAGCCTTCAAACCCTATAATGGCATCAGCATGTGGGCCGATCGCAATGATGTGGATCTGTTCCTCACGGCTTATGCTGCCGATTACATCTTAAACTTGAACGATGCCAACTTACCCACGCCTCCGGGAATGCTGCCACAGCTGTTTAATACATTGGAACGCAGCATTAACGAAAGCCCACGCACTGTGAATAGCTTGCGCGCGCTTTCCTATGCCGCTTGGGTGCTGGCCCGTGCAGGCTATGTGGTGAGTAACCAGCTTGAACTTAATGAAAATTACATTAAACGGGAATCACTGACCAAGGGCGATGTGTACAATACGCTCATGGCCGGTGCTTACGCTGCCCTCTACATGCAAGAAGAAGCACAAAACCATTTGAGTATGGTCAGCGGTGATAAGCCCAAGAGTTGGGAAGTCCATGACGGTATGTTTGATACTCTGGCACGCTACGGGCTCCATGCACGAGTGCTAGCCAAGCATTTCCCCAAGGAATTTGAAAAAAGCGTAGCATTTTTACAAAATTCCATGCTGGAAGGATTGAATAAATCTCATGCCACCATGGGCGCATCCATGGCAGCACTCGGTCTTTTGGAAATAGTCAAATACGGTGCCGAGCAAGACCAAGACTTGCAAGGTTTACAGCTTGCGTGTAATGGTTACGTTGATGGTTATAAGCAATCAGCTTCGCCGGTGGCGCAAATGTTCCCCAATCTGCATGTGCTGAACGCTCCCGTATGCACCAACTTTGCTGTCCGTATGTCTACGGAAAAGAAATTGTTTGCGCATATTCAAAGCTATGGTTTTGATACGAAAGTACCCACAAAGTCTTTGGAAGAGCATCTACGGGTCAAACGCAGCATGACTAAATCTGACGGCACTGCCTTTACAGGTAGCGTTACACAAGGTGAAGTTTTACGTGTGGATGTGGACGTGAACCTCAAGTTTAGCGGTTCCGCCGATGTGGTCGTGGTTGACCTTATCCCCGGTGGCTTTGAACTTGTACTTGACCATAAGGACGACACCAGACCATCAAGCAGCATGAGCCTTCGCCGTGACGAAGACAGGTTGATTGTTTTCCTTGAGGCCGAAAGCGATGTTAAGCGCATTACGTACCATATCCGTGCCATCTCTCAAGGCGAGTTTGCTCTGCCCCTAACGCAAGCCGAAGGGCTGTTCGATAGGACATTGCAAGCACATACCGCCGGTGGCAAGAAGGTGAGGGTGCTTGCGCCTTAAGGAAGAACTGATGAGTTGTTTTTTAGGTTAGTTATTTTTATTAATTATTTTCTAGAGGGAGGAAGGGGAACTTTTACCAAAGCGACAAAAGCTTCCCCTTCCTACTTTAAACGTTCCATTTTACCCTCAAACTCCCTCCATCACTTCAAAACGCTTTTATTATTGTAGTTTTTAGTGAACTACAGATTGCACTTCTTATAAAGATTAGGATAAAAATTCATGTTTCAACGCCAATTCAATAGATTTGCATGTACAAAATTATATTTAATCAGCGTTTCCTTAACACATTCGGAATCACGTGATCACTGACCACGTGATTCTAATTTTGTAAAAATTTTCTTGGGGGAGGGACCTTTTTGGAA
>CAYJHK010000122.1:0-6413 GCA_964369515.1 uncultured Desulfovibrionaceae bacterium | reverse complement strand
GTCGAGGCTGAAAAACGCATTTTCATGCATTTTTCAGCCTCGACTAACTATTACAAATTTCAATAAATTGAAATTTGTAATTCGCCCTCAGTGTGCAATGGAATTTTAGTGTTTTAACGTCAATATATACAACACCATTTAATCAGTGTTTCCTTAGCCCTTTTCCGATTGGGTATGAAGAAATTTATTTAAATCTTGCGGAGTGTTAAGGTTAACGAAAATATTGTCCAACTCACCGCCTTCATAAATAACAAGGTTTTGACAAGCAGGGGGTACGATGCGCCACAGCCTGCGCTCTTGGGCGGCTCCCGTCATATCCTTCAGCATTTGCGTGCGTGCGCACACTTCCCAAATAGCTCCCAAGCCTTGGAAAAAGTTAGTATTTTTTTGACAGTAGGCCGTGACCTTAACGGATGCTTCTTCTGCAATGGCTTCGACCGTATCAGCAAGTTCGCCATAACACTGTACTGCATGATTTCGTGCGCTGATAAGCGTTTCCAGCGCAGATTTTGTAAGACTTGGCATATCACAAGCCACCACCATAATGGCAGTAAGCTTGAGCGAATGCGCATATTCCAAAGAAGCGTGAATACCGGCCAAAGGCCCCACATTATCCAGAGCATCAAAAACGCAAGGATAATTTTCAAACGGCGCATCGATACGGCATGATACCCAAACATGCGCAAAAAGCTGTTGGAGTAACTCCACATTTTTTTGCAACAATTCCTTACCGTCATGCCCAACCAATGTGGCCTTATCTCTGCCCATGCGTGTGGAAAGACCGCCTGCAAGGACAACACCACCAATATGTTGTTGGATATCCATCACATCCCCCTTGCTTAGGGCAATCTGATTTATAAAATGTGCCTTTTGCCTTTAATCAATTTTTTTGGGGGAAAACTTTTTGGCACTAGCAAAAGTTTTCCCCCAAGAAATATCTCAAACTCGAGTTACTATTCCACCGTAACACTTTTGGCAAGATTTCTAGGTTGATCCACATCGGTACCAAGATAATCAGCCATTTCGTAACTAAAAAGCTGTAAGGCCGGCAAGGCAAAAAAAGCCGATAAATAGCCGCTAGCAAAGGGAATTTCCCACATTTCATTTGTATTAAGTTCGCTCTTGCCTGTACTGCCGTTTACAAGAGCAATAACCTTGCCGTTGCGTGCTTGCACTTCCAAGATATTTGATTTGACCTTGGGGAAAAGTACGTCCTCAAGGGCGAGGGCAAAGGTTGGGAACTTTGCTGAAATAAGCGCAATGGAACCATGCTTCATCTCACCGGCAGCACATCCTTCGGCATGAATATAGGAAAGCTCTTTGAGCTTGAGCGCACCTTCAAGGGCTAACGGATGTGCATGTCCTCTCCCTAAATAGAAAAAATCATTATATTTAGTGTATTTTCTCGAAAGTTCTTGAGCTTTGGTACGCATGGCATCAAGGCTATCCTCAAGAACTTGCGGTATGGAGCGTAATTCTTGTACCATTTGCGCATAAAATTCTGCGCTAAGATTTTGACGTCGTTGCGCCCAATGTAAGGCTATGAGGGTAAGCGAAAGCATTTGACTGCACATGGCCTTGGTGGAGGCAACGGAAATCTCAGGCCCTGCTTGTGTGTATATGGAAGCGGTGGCTTCCCTCGCAATACTTGAACCAACCACATTGCAAAGGCCGATGGTGTTTACGCCGCTCTCCTTAGCCACTCGCAAGGCTGCAAGAGTATCGGCAGTTTCACCGCTTTGGCTGATTACCAGCACCATATCTTGCGGATTAAGCAAGATGGAATTATAACGAAATTCAGAAGCAATCTCGACAGACACAGGCACTTTTGCATAGGATTCTATGAGATGTTTTGCCCATAGCCCCGAATGATAGGACGTGCCACAGCCAATAATGTGCAGACGGGAAGGAATGGGAAGGGACTCAAGTTCCGGCAAGAGCACTTCACCGTCTTGAAAGCGTCCGGCAAGCCCTTCTCGCAACGCCCGTGGTTGCTCAAAAATTTCCTTGAGCATAAAATGCTTATAGCCACCCTTTTGTGCCGACTGCATATCCCAATTTATGTGCGAAACTTCCTTCGACAACTTTTGCAAATTTGCAGCCGAATACACTTCCCATGAATTTGGCGTTATCTTTACAATTTCACCATCTTCCAAAAATACAACATCCCGTGAATACGCCAAAAAAGCCGGTACGTCCGAAGCAATAAAATGCTCGCCCGTACCAACGCCAAGAATGAGCGGTGCGGAAAGACGGGCAGCATAAAGCGTATTTGGTTCCGACTGGCTTATAAGGCAAACGGCATAAGCTCCGCTGGCTTGAGAGAGGGCAGCAGCAAAAGCCTCCAAGAGATTGGAATGCCGTTTTTGTTCCTCAGCAATAAGATTGACAAGAACTTCGGTATCAGTTTCAGAACTAAACTCATACCCTTTGGTACTGAGCTCATCTTTAAGAAACTGATAATTTTCAATAATGCCGTTGTGCACCAAGGCAATTTCACCATTGTTGGCGGTGTGTGGATGCGCATTGCGTGTGGCAGGAACGCCGTGCGTTGCCCAGCGTGTATGCCCCATGGCAACGGTGCTGGTGCTCATGGGTTCTTGCGCCAATAAATCATCAAGGGCGGCTAGTTTGCCCTTGGCACGCTTCACATGCAATTTAGAATTTTGAATAAAGGCAACACCGGAAGAATCATAGCCGCGATATTCTAGCAGGCGTAATCCTTCAACAACCAAAGGCACTGAGGGGCGATGCCCTACATAACCAATAATTCCACACATAGTTCCACCATATTACTGTTGCAACAACACTTCGTAATAATTCTTGTTGGTAATTTCCACATCTGCACGAGAGAGCAAAGCTTGCTTGAAAAGATTGTACATTCTTTCTTGGCGTTTGCGCAATTCACCCATGCGGTACTCACGCTCAAGGGGCTTGGCATCGTCGTTATTAACGCTAGTGACGCTCTTAACACGCACAAGCACTGCGCCTTGCTTTCCGTCTATGCTCACAGCAAAGGCATTTGGCAACCACTCGCCGGCCTTAGCGGCGAACAGCTCCAAGCTCAAACCGGCTTGTGCACCAAGCGGGCCAATATCTCCAAAACGTTTTACGTCAACAACTTCTTGAATGCTACCGGACTCAGGAGCTTTGCTCTCGAAATCCTTGCGTGCTTGATTTGCAATACTCAAGGCTTTTTCCAACGCAGCTGTATCTTTAAGCGACTTAACTATTTCATCTTTAACATCAGCAAAGGGGCGCAGCTTCGACTCTTCTTTCTCTTTCACCCGTGCCACAATATAACCATTGTCTGTGGTTTGCATGGGTGTATCCAGCGGTACATTGGCCGAAAGCTTTGCTATTTTTTCTACATTTTCTGGAGTTATGGACAATATCTCTGCAAGCTCAGCCGCAGTCTTAAGCTCTGTGGCCTTAAGCTCCAAACCATTGGCAGTGGCTACTTCTTGAAGATTATTTTCAAGCACATTGGCTTCTATGAGTGCGTCCAAGACTTCTCGTACCTTGGGCATTCCGGCTTCAGCAGCCAAAATATCACGGATTTCATTTTCCACTTCGCCCAAAGCCGTAACACTGCTGTCCTTATGCTCATAAACTTTCACTAAATGTAAACCCAAGGGCGTGCGTAAAATATCCGATACTTCGCCAATCTCCAGCGCAAAAACAGCATCATTAAAGGATTGAAGGCCGGCATTTTTAGGAATCCAGCCAAGCTCTCCACCTTGAGGCGCAGTATCCGGATCTTGGGATTGTTTTTTGGCAAGCTCAGAAAAATCAGCTCCGCCATCCAATTCTTTACGCAAAGCCTGCAAACGCTCGGTGACGCTCTTCACTTCTTCAGCCGGTGCATCTTGGGCAAGGCGCAACAAGATATGACTGGCTTTTCTTTGCGCCGCAACGGTGTATTTGCTCTGTACATTTTTATCATAATAAGCTTGGACAGCTTCGCCGGTAATGCTTTGGGGCTTTCCCAAAAGAATAGGCGTCACAGCAACATATTCTACATTAAGCTTAGCCGGAAGTGTAAACATGGTTTTATTGCTTTCATAATAAGTCTTTATACTGTCTTGCGCAGGCTCAGTAACTTGTGCCATAGCTTGTTCTGCCGGATAGAAAATATACTCAACATTCCGTTTTTCATTGGAATAAGCAAAAAAAGCCTGTACTTCGGAATCATAGCTTTGCGCCGTCAACGTCAGCCCACGAACCAATTGCTCTTCAAGCATACCCTCTCGTATCATGGCTTCATAATTTGCAACACCATTAAAACGTTGCTCCACAACCCTTTTATATTTTACTGGGTCAAAAACAAATTGCTCATTATGAAACATGGGATTATCGAGAATATAATCACGCAATTTGGTATTGGATACGCTCAAATTCAAACGCCTGATTTCTTCTTCCACCAAGGTCTCATTGATAAGATTATCAATTACCATTCTCGGTATTTGAGCAAATTTCAACTGTTCCGGTGTAAGTTGTGGATATTGCTCCAAAATGGCAGTACGCTGATAATGATAGGCACGCTCAAAATCCACAACGCTGATGGCTTCATCATTAACCGTTAGTACCGTCGTAGAATTATTAATATTTTGAATGGAACCAAATCCCCAAAAAACAAAGACGGCTATGATAATTCCAAAAGCCAATTTCACACCAAAGGATTGTGATTTATTGCGAATTAAGTCTAACATATATTCTCCGTTAAAATTATATATACCAAGCAGCTATGCGCTCAATGTCCACAACTGCACATTTTCTATGATGATGATTTGAGATATAAAGATTCTTTCAGGCATCACATTTAATCTATTTCTATTCCCATGGCTCTGTATTCATTAAGTTTATTGCGGAGTGTCCGAACGGAAATACCTAATAAATCAGCAGCTTGAGTTCTATTACCCGATGTAATTTCAAGACCTTTTATAATCATGATACGTTCCATTTCATGTAAGGGTACAACAGAACCACCAAATAAATCGCCGGATCCCTTTGCCTTTTCACCTTCAGCAACCACACTGCCGCCGGCTTGTATCGCATCATTGTCTGCTTCAACAGCCGCCGCGCTTGCACCATTTGTTGCCGTCTGCGCAATATCCACCGTATCTACGATATCTTCGGTAAAAATCGGCCACGCATCGGGATCCAGCAGAAAATGCCCCGGCTCAATGGGTTTGCCGTTGGCCAAAAGGACAGCACGCTCCATAAGATTTTGCAATTCTCGAACATTGCCGGGAAAATCATATTCAGTCAGCCATTTTGTGGCTGAGGCTGTTAAAGTTGTGACCGGTACGGCATATTCCTTGGTGTACATTTGCATAAAAAAATTCGCCAAGGTTAGCACGTCTTTGTCTCGCTCACGCAGTGAAGGTAGACGTAAGGGGATAACATTTAAGCGAAAAAAAAGGTCTTGCCGAAATTTGCCTTCTTTAACCCAATCTTCGAGATTTCTGTTGGTGGTGGCAAGCACACGCACATCCACACGCAATGTATCTGTGCCTCCTACCCTGTCGACCTCTCCTTCTTGGAGAACACGCAAGAGTTTGGCTTGTAAGGCTAAATCCATTTCTGAAATTTCATCAAGCAAGATAGTACCGCCGGATGCCAATTCAAATTTACCGGGCTTACGGGCTACTGCACCGGTAAATGCACCTTTTTCATGACCAAAAAGTTCACTTTCGAGCAAGTGTTCCGGTAAGGCCGCACAGTTCACGGCAATGAAAGGGCCACTGGCTCGATTGCTCCATGCATGTAAGGCTCTGGCAAAAAGTTCTTTACCCGTACCCGACTCGCCATTAATGAGCACCGTTGCCTTCGAAGGAGCTATTTGCCGTGCAAGTGCCATAACTCGTGCAATGACCGGATGTTCACCCACAATATTGGGCCCGCCCACATAGCTGGCTTTACGCCCACCAAGCGTCGAAAGCGCAGGCGCAGCGATTTTATTCTTGGCACCGCGCGCAACGGCAATAATTTTTTCAAAATCCAAGGGTTCAAGCCAATAATCAGCAGCTCCAAGCTCCATAAAGCGTCTTGCTTCGTCGGCATTACCCTTATCGGTAATGATAATTACGGGAGGAAAGGCAGGATCATCTTGACCAACTGTCAGCAGGTCTTCAGCTTTAAATCCCGGCAACTCAGGGCGTGTAAAAATAATTCCGGGGCCGGATTTGCGTATAAATACAGAGGCACCTTGAAGATTTTCGGCAATACCAATCTCGTACCCGGCATCTCTAAGAGAGGGGAATATACGAGTTACGGCGTGTGCCGGCGAAAGAAAGAGTATTCGGCGTTTCATCATGCTTTGTCTCATGTATCACTTTGTTTATGTAATTGCAACTATCTAGTCGAAGCTGAAAAACGCATTTTCATGCATTTTTCAGAAAGGCACGCTC
>CAYJHK010000121.1:0-6470 GCA_964369515.1 uncultured Desulfovibrionaceae bacterium | reverse complement strand
GGGTTTTCCTTCCCCCCAGATAAAAAGTAGCTGACTAAAGGCAATAGCCACGTTGAGTTATATCAAGGAAGATGTGGACACGTTCTAAAATTTGCGTGCAACCTTAGCCGCTTGCGCAATGCGCTCTTGAATATACGCACGCATCTGGGCATCTTCTTGTTCTAAATTAAGGCATAGGGCATCAAGCCCCATAAGGCCGTTGGGAACAAAATCGCCCAATTCCTGTGGGTCTTGCACCATATCCGCGTAAAAACACACTGAAAGCCAGCGTTCTTCGGCATCGTCGTCAACCACATCAATAAGCACAAAGAGCGGACGATCTTTTTGCAATGTATGTCTTGCACGCAAGGAATAACTGATGCCCGCACGTTCCTTAAACTCCAGCACCACATCTTGCTCTTGAAGCCATGTATAAAAATCCACAAAGGCCGGCTTGGCTTGGAGGGGATCTATTGTCCAGTCCTTGAGCCAAGCTTCAATGTTTTCAGCCACTTTATTGTCCATAATATAAACTCCTACAGGTCTTACTTTCAAGTTGAAAATGCCCATATATCGCTTTGTCGTCAAGGTATTTTTCCGACTCTTAAAAATCGATTTTTAACGAGCTGTTTGCTTGACTTTTTTTATGGGCTACTTGAAAGTGAAAGTTCTATTGTACAATACGAGGTTTGTTTATGACTGTCAAAGCAAATGAAACGGGCGCACCTTACAAAGTGACAGCCGTTGTTTCCATATATAAGGCGGAGCGATTTTTACGAGCTTGTCTTGAGGATTTGGTTGCTCAAACTTTATTTTCCCAAACAGAAGTTATTATAATAGATGCGCATTCTCCCGAGCAGGAAAAACTTATTGCCGAAGAGTTTACAGAAAAATATAGTAATATAAAATATATACGAACGTCTGAACGGGAAACGCTTTATGCTTCGTGGAATAGAGCCATCAAAATGGCGCAAGGGACATACATCACCAACGCCAATGCCGACGATCGCCATGCAAGGCACGCCTTTGAGCGTTTAGCCGCAGAGCTTGACGCACATTCGGAGGTTGCGTTGGTATATGCCGATTGCCGTATTACGCATACGCCAAATGCCCTATTTGACACAGCACCCATTGTGGGTTACATGCGTTGGTTGCCCTATGACTATTTGAATGTGTTGCGCAGGTGTGAAATGGGGCCGCAGCCCATGTGGAGGCGCAGTGCGCACGATACTGTTGGTTTTTTTGATGAAAATTATGTGGTTGCCGGCGATTACGATATGTGGCTAAGGATGGGGGCGCACTATCCTTTTCGGCATATTCCCCAAGAGTTGGGGCTTTATTTGCAGCATGAACATAATTTGGAAACACAAAATACTGCCGAAACCAATGCGGAAATTATTCGTACTCAAATAAAGGCATTGCAATACTTTATGGGAAATGATGTGCGTTTGGATAACTCCCTTGAACATTTGAGGGCAGAGCACAAGCAAAGGCTTTTGCGTTATCTTTGCAATATGGAAAATGGTACTGTTGTGAAAAATCAAAACAAATTGGCTTACCATATTTTTGCTTATGTGCTGCTCTCATTAAAACTACGCTCACAAGTTATGCAGGTGCATGATTTGTACCAAGATTTTGTAAAATCGCCGCCTCAAGCGGACGCAAGTTACCTCAGAAATTTATTGCGCTGACACAAAGATATGCATGGATATCGTCACGAAATTTATAAAGTCTGCTTTCAAAAGTTGCACACTTTACAATCTGTGTTTATACTGGCAAACAATGGATGAGCAACAACTTTTCAATGGGTACATGCGCCCCATGCGGAGACAAATATGACCGAACAAACAAAGCCCCTGCTTTTTTTACCCACACTGCACGAAGAATTGTGTAGTACTAATATGAAAACAATAGCTTCTGCTCAATATTTTGGAGTTGGGTTGGATCTTGGTGCGGGGCAATCCCTCTACTATACGCCCACAAATTATCCCTTTTCATCGGCACAAGCTCAGGGATGTTTGCATGACATAAAGTCCATGGGTGAGATTGCATTGTCAGGTGTTCCCTTACAAGCACTCACGAGCTTGCAAACGCCGCACTCGCAATTACAGGACTTGCAAGAACAAGCGGCGCTGGAAAATTTTATGCGCACAAATCAGGCCGGACATGACACGAAGGACAAGCCAAGCCAAGTTGAGCACGGCAAGGCAAATCAAGATGTGCATATACTGTGCGCAGCGCAGAAATTTTTGCTTTGGGCATGGTTAATGAAAGAATATATTATTGAGTTACAAGACCTTACCCAAAAATACGCTCTCAACAGCACGCATATTTTAGATGCCCTCGGCGTAGAGGATAATCCGGCCTTAAGTGACCTTTTGCAACTTCAAGGTTCTCTTGCGGATGCAAACTTTGTTTTGCCGCCTTGGCACTTGGTGCTTGAAAATATGGCACCTTTTTTGCCTGATGAATGTACGGTTATCATTAATAATGATGCAATGGCGGCGCATATCTTACAAATTGCCGACGTTTCACCCTTAAGCATAGAGCAGCAACAGGCTTTGCAAATCAATACAAATCAACCACTGTGTCGATGTACCGTGTCCATTGAGCAGCTTTTGAAAAATGACTCTAAACAACAGAAAAATACGGAACATTCCGCATTTGGACTGACAAAAAAATTACATTGCATTCTTTTGCAGCACGGGGTAGCATAGGTTATGTTTTCTTTTGCTAGACTTCCACACAAAATCCTCGGAGTTATTTTTGACTGCGATGGAGTAATAATAGACTCGAAAAAGCCTAATTCTGTATATTACAATAAGATACTGGCGGCTTTTGATCTGCCCCCTTTAACGCAGGAACAAGAGGATTATACCTATATGGCCACCGCCGAACAAGCTTTGTTGCATATAATTCCGCCGCATCTACACGCTCACATTGCCGAAGTGGCAAGGCGCACGGTGGATTATCGCCGTGATATCATGCCGCTGGTGGAGCTTGAGGCCGGTTTTGAAGATTTCATAGCTTTTCTTAAGGAGAAAAACGTCCGTCTTGCCATTCATACCAACCGTGCCGAAGGTATGCGCATTGTTACGGATAAATTTCCCTTACTCAAAGAATTTTCCCCCATAATGACGGCAGACATTGTGCGCCCAAAGCCCCATCCCGAGGGTATTTTTCATATCCTGAAAGCTTGGGGGCTTGAAGCACAAGATGTCGTTTTCGTTGGAGATAGTGAAAATGATCAAGCAGCAGCACTCGCAGCAGAGGTTGCCTTTGTGGCTTATGGCAATGGAAATCTTCAGTCGAGTATCTTTGCAAAAAGCTATGAAGCGCTGCAAGAAAGTATTGCAAAATTTGTTTGAACACAATATATTGTGAACAGAGGTGTAAAATGATTGTCTTAGCCAATGTTTTAAATGGAATTGCATTTGTTTTGGGCGGACTTTTAAAGGTCTATTTTTGGGTGGTACTTATTTCGGTGGTGCTTTCTTGGGTGCGGCCCGATCCATATAATCCCATTGTGCGTACCCTGCGTATGCTTACCGAACCGGTTTTCTATCGCATACGAAAATGGTTGCCTTTTACCTACACAAGTGGCATGGATTTCTCACCCATCATTGTTATGTTATGTATCCAGCTACTGGAATGGATAGTGGTTAAAAGCCTTTTTCAATATGCAGCAGCACTTTCTTAATAAGCAGGTGCTCTTGGTGTTTTTGCCAAAATCATCCTCTCGGATGTTTTGATAGGATACATTTTTTTTATGTACAACGTTTAATAAGGAGAGTTTAAATGGAACAACGCGAGAAGGAACTATTGGAAAAATTTGCAGAAAAAGATCCCGAATTGAAAGACGCTTGGGACGATCACATTTTATACTCAAAGCAAGTAACCAAGCTGGAAGGAAAAGCATTTCGCACTCCCACAGAAGAACAAACCCTTAAACAGTTGAAAAAACAAAAGCTTGAAGGAAAAACTCGGCTTGTATCTTTACTTGATAAATATAATTAAAAAATCTATAAACCACGCATGGATTTTTTGCTGTTAGTATTTGACAACAATCCTTTGCTTGGTTCATTAGCTAGCATACCTCACTAACAAGTAAGTTGTTGCTATTCTTCATGTAATTTATGTTATAGTGGATATTTTATTTGTGGAATAATGGTGAAGAGATGCTTACCCTTTCATGACCTGTGCATATTTTAGATGCACAGGTCCGAAATTTAGGAGACGAAATACATGAAAATGACTGGTGCGCAGATACTGCTTGAAACATTTAAACGCGAGGGCGTGGATACTTTTTTTGGTTATCCCGGAGGATGCGTTATTGACGTATATGACGAAATACCTCGCCATCCAGATTTACGGCATATCCTTGTTCGCCACGAGCAGGCTGCGGTACATGCAGCAGACGGCTATGCAAGAGCAACGGGTAAGGTAGGAACATGTCTTGTCACCTCAGGCCCCGGCGCCACCAACACGGTTACCGGCATAGCCACAGCCTATTGCGACTCCATACCGCTTGTTATTGTCACCGGTCAGGTTCCCACTGCCCTCATAGGAAACGATGCCTTCCAAGAAGTTGATATTGTTGGCATAACTCGTCCTTGTACCAAGCATAACTATCTTGTGAAAGACATCACGCAATTAACGCATGTTCTGCGCCAAGCTTACTATCTTGCAAGAAGCGGTCGCCCGGGGCCGGTGCTTGTGGACTTACCGAAAGATATAATGCAGCAAAGCACCGAATTTGTTTGGCCTGAAACCACACAAATGCGTAGCTACAACCCCACCTATCGCCCCAATCTTAATCAGTTGCGTAAATCCGTGGAGATGTTGGCACAAGCGCAAAAGCCGCTCATGCTTGTAGGCGGCGGCGTCATTAACTCCGACGCCTCTGAAGCGGTTCATGCCCTTGCCGAAAAAATGCAAATACCTGTCAGCGCAACTCTTATGGGGCTTGGCGGTTTTCCTTCCGACAATGCGCTATGGTGCGGCATGGTGGGAATGCATGGTTGCTATGCTGCCAATATGGCTATCAATAATTGCGATGTAATTATGGCGGTTGGGGCACGTTTTGACGACAGAGTGACGGGACGTATTTCTGCTTTTGCGCCCAATGCACGCATTATCCATATTGACATCGACCCCACTTCCATTCGTAAAAATGTTAAGGTAGACGTGCCGGTTGTTGGCGATTGTAAGCTTGCCCTTGAGGGTATGCTCGAAATAGTTGAGGCACGCAACGATGAGAAAGAATATCGTGCGGCGCATCAGAATTGGATTGCGCAATTGCAAGCTTGGGCAGCACAACGCCCCTTAACGTACACCGAAGGGGAATGTATTAAACCCCAAGCAGTTATCGAAACCTTAAACCGACTCACCCAAGATAAGGAAACCATCATTGCCACGGAAGTCGGTCAGCACCAAATGTGGGCAGCCCAATTTTATAACTTCAAAAAACCACGTACCTTGCTCACCTCCGGTGGACTCGGTACCATGGGCTTTGGCTTTCCTGCCGCCATTGGTGCACAATTTGCCTTTCCGCAAGCTCTTGTGGTCACTGTGGCCGGCGATGCCTCCATTCAAATGAATATCCAAGAAATGGCTACGGCAGTGGAAAATAAATTGCCGGTAAAAATCCTTATTCTCAATAACTGCAATCTTGGTATGGTTCGTCAATGGCAAGAACTTTTCTATCAAAAAAATTATAGCTTCACCAATATGCAAGCACAACCTGACTTTGTAAAGCTTGCCGAAGCATACGGAGCGGAAGGCTATCGCATAACCGAGACAAAAGACCTTGAAAGCACTCTCGCCATTGCTCTTGCCTCACCAAATACGGCTATTATTGATGTGGCCATTGAACGAGAAGAAAATGTTTCACCCATTGTCCCGGCAGGTGCTGCTTTGGACGAAATGTTATTAGTATAGGAGAGCCAAAATGCAGCATATTCTTTCTGTCTTGGTCGAAGATGAACCCGGCGTTTTGTCCCGTGTGGCCGGACTTTTCAGTGGGCGTGGTTTTAATATTCAATCTCTAAATGTTGCGCCAACCCTAGAACACGGCGTATCGCATATGACCATCACCACCAGCGGCGATGCGCAGATTATTGAGCAAATAATCAAACAATTACGCAAGCTTGTAACCATAATTAAAGTGGTGGATTTTAGTGAATTGCGTTCGGTTGAGCGGGAAATGCTCTTGCTCAAAGTACACGCAGAAGGTGCCAATCGTGGCGAAATATTGCGCACCGTGGAAATTTTTCGCTGCCGTGTTATGGACGTTGGGCATACAGAAATGACCATCGAAGCCACCGGTAATAAAGAAAAGTTGGATGCCATCATCGGTCTGCTTCAACGCTTTGGTATCAAAGAGATTGCAAGGACTGGGACAGTGGCTATGCGTCGCTCCTAAAGTGCGCAGTGCGTTGAAAAAGCACCGTTTGCTTCGTCAGGCTTGTTTTTTGCTCCAGTCATGTATG
>CAYJHK010000120.1:0-6525 GCA_964369515.1 uncultured Desulfovibrionaceae bacterium | reverse complement strand
TCCCTCCCCCAAGAAAAATCTTGGTATTGTTATGGGCGAAAACGTATTTCGATGTTAACCTTTAGTTGTGTTTCAAGTTCAGAAATTCGTTGTCGTTTATGGTTAAGCAGGTAGAGGGCAAGATCGGCATAATTTGTTTCGTATATGTATTTATTTCCTTGTGCGCCCCGTCCTTTGCGTTCGATTTCGCAAAGGGCTTGTAGGGCTTGCCATTCTATATTACGGCGAATGCCTGTGCCTTTGCAGTGCGGACATGCTTCCATGGTGATGGCAAGGGCTGATGAGCCGGTACGTTGGCGTACAATTTCAAGCAGGCCAAAGGAGGACATGCGAGCCACATCATGGCGTGCACGGTCGTTTTTCATGGCATTTTTCAATGTTTTTTCCACTTCTCGCACATTGGCACGGTCACGCATTTCAATAAAATCGATGACCACCTGACCGCCGATATCACGCAATTTTAGATGGCGTGCAATGGTTTCGGCTGCTTCAAGGTTGGTTTTGAGAGCCATGGCTTCAAAATTGCCTTTACCGGATATTTTACCGGAATTTATATCAATGGCCATGAGGGCTTCGGTTTGGTCAAAGACAAGTCGACCGCCTGACGGGAGGTGAACTTCACGGGCATAAATCTGATCCAGTTGGCGTTGCATATTAAAGCGTTCCCAAAGGGTTTGGCGCACATCGGCATGGATGCGGATAAGCTCTTTTTTGCGTGGGAAGAGCAAGGACACGGTTTCCCGCAAATTTTCCGCCATATCTGTGCTGTCCACCCATACTTCCGACACATCGTCGGTCAAGTAATCTCTTATGGCTCGTTGGGCGAGGCTTGTTTCCATGTGCAAGAGGGCAGGGGCAGATTCGCTGACGCCACGCTTGCGGATTTCCTTCCACACTCGTTTAAGGTATTGTAGGTCACTTTTAAGCGTAGTTTTTGAGGTGCCGGCACTCACTGTGCGCACAATGACCCCAAGCCCCTTGCCGGGATCAATGCCGGTCATCATCTCACGCAGGCGAGAGCGTTCTTCATCATTATCCACTTTTCGAGATACGCCTATTTGCTCTTGTCCGGGAGTTAAGACTAAAAACCGTCCGGCCAGCGAAAGCCAAGTTGTAAGGAAAGCGCCCTTATTTCCCGTTGGTTCCTTTACCACCTGTACAAGAATTTCCTGTCCCGGCTTGATGATTTTTTGAATGGGTGGAAATTTTTTCCCACGCACAGCTTCGTGATGTGACTGATAATATTCGGGATGTATTTCATCTATTTGTAAAAAACCATTTTTATGATTGCCGTAGTTGATAAAGGCGGCTTGTAAATTTGTATCAATATTATTGACAACGCCCTTATAAATATTGCCCTTACATTTCACTTGATGGAGCATTTCCAGATAATATTCGTGGATAATGCCATTTTCCACAAGGGCAACTTCCACTTGCTCGCCTTGTACCATGCTTATGAGCATTTTGCGTTGCGTACTTTCTTGGCTTTTTTTAGTACCGGAAGTGCGAGCGATGCCGGGCTTGTCTGTGTTTAGAGATGTTCCTGTTTTCTTCGTGAGTAATGGCGAGCTTTCGTCTTCATGTGCACTGGGAAATTGTGCGAGTTCGGCACGCTTTTTACCGCGCTTGCCCCGTCCGCCACGTCGCCCTCGTTTGGGCTGAAGTGCCATGGCGTCACCGGAAGCAGCGTCACTGTCGGTTTCCGCTTGCGTGGTGCTGAGAGCGGAACTTGTTTCGAAGCTGATTGCGGAGTGGGTGACCGTATTCATTTCGGTGTTGTCGGCAGTTGCAGCGTCACCGGGAACAGCCTCACTGTCGGTTTCCGCTTGCGTGGTGCTGAGTGTGCTTTGCGCTTCCCCTAGAGTCTCACTGTCGATTTTTTGAGTTGTTTCAGGTGTATGCGTGTGAATTTCGGCAAAAGCTTCGTGAATATCCTTTATGGTTGAGGACATAAGGGGGGCTTGTTCAGCCGTTGAACTTTTTGGGGCGCGCCTTAGGCTGCGAGGCAATTTTTTTCCGACGGGAGGTATTGTAGATGTTTGTATTTCTATATCAACTGTGGCGGCTTCACTTGTTTGTACTTGCAACGATTCAGTGTTTGTGACGGGGATTTTTCGTGGTCGTCCACGTTTACGAGCCGGCACGGGGGGAATTTTTTCTTCGCTTGCTTTGTCATCTGTTGCTTGCTTTTGCGTAATGTCTTCGCCTGTATTTATGGAAGCGTTGGAAGCAGCAGTTCTCTTTTTGCGTACCGTTTGTTTTCTGGCTGGTTTAGTTGTTGAAATAGTTTGATTTTCATCGATGTTTTCAGTAGATGATGTCTTGGCATCTTCGGATGTTGCAGCTGAGGTTTTCTTTCGAGCTACGCTTTTCCGTGCAGGTTTTTTAGCGGTAGCATCGGTAGTTTCTGCTAAATTTTCCGCAGGTTTGGCCTTTTGTTTTGTGGTACGCGTGGCTTTTTTGGAAGTGTTGTTATTTTTTGCCTCGAGCACATTTTCGTTGTCGTTATTTTCGATTGCATGTTCAGCGGTCATATATATCCTTTAGGATGAAATTTGTCAGCATTTTAAGTTAAAGAACATACTTCATGGAAAATTAAACATCGTCGTGTTTTTTAATTTCAAATAATTAGAAGTATTCTATTTATTAAAAATTTATGAAGATATGTTTACCACATTGCTGAGGTGTGGGCTTGCTTTTGTTCCATGCGATGTATTTGCACAATGCGACAGCTGTAACTTAATATGAATATGTGTTATTGTGTAAGTGTCGGTATTTGCATTGTTTATTGAAACAGAAAAACGATTTTTCACAGCTTCCACGGAATACTCGGAATATTCGGCATGGTGGCAATGATTTCCGTTGATTGCTTTGTATGGTTTGTGTGCAAGCAACGTGTATGTTAAGGAATTTTTAAAAAAACGCAAGCAAATATCTTTAAGATAGCTTAGAATGTATGTAATTATTTAATATCATTAGATAAATATAAAAGCACTTCATGCTCGTATTTTCATATTATGGATGCGTTTACTACCATTGCTGCTTTCCACTAGTGTCTAATTGCAAAAATTTTGTTCATAATTACTCACAAAATTTTTGCTGTATCACCTGCGAAAAAACGTGGTTTTCCGCAGGTTCCGCCGCTTTTGGCGGCGCAAAATCCTGACGGATTTTGTAGTGTCTACTTTTGCAAGTAGACACTAGCCACTGCCCACTAGCCACTACCCACTTTAAATCCCACAGCACTAGGAAAAGACTGCCTTCTAGCATACTTTTACATGCTTATAGAGCCCTAAATTTTTTGCCTATTTCATGTTCTGACATTTTAAGTGGCTGTATTTATAGATAAAATAATGTTTGGCACAGCACTTGCTATAGGAAAAGTACAGCTAAACACCCTCAAGGAGGTATATATTATGTCTTTGGTCGTAAATAATAACTTAATGGCAGCAAATGTCGCAAGAAACTTAAATATCCATTATGGAAATCTTGCCCAGTCCACACAAAGGCTCTCGTCCGGTTTGCGTATTAACTCCGCAGCAGATGATGCAGCAGGACTTGCAATTCGTGAATTGCAACGTGCGGACATAGCCAGTCTTAACCAAGGCGCACGCAATGCCAACGATGCCATCTCTCTGATTCAAACAGCGGACGGCGCATTGCAAACCATCGATGAACAGCTCATTCGCATGAAAGAGCTTGCAACACAAGCCGCAACGGGTACTTATGATTCCACGCAGCGTTTGATGATTGAATCAGAATATCAGTCATTGGCTTCAGAAATTACCCGTATTGCCAATGCAACAGATTTTAATGGAATTAAACTGCTCGACGGTTCGCTCTCAGGCGACCACGATGGTACTAACCTTAAGTCCACAGGTGCGCTCAAGGTACACTTTGGTACCGCCAATGACAGCGCAGAAGATTATTACTACATAAGAATTGGTGACTCCACTGCTTCAGCTCTTGGTATCGGTAACCAAAGTTCAACTCTCACCGGAGAGGCAGCAGCAGGTTACGCCGTATCCACGCAGTCCCAAGCCCAAGCAGCCCTCGTGGCTCTTACCGAAGCCATTGTCTCCAAGGATAAAATCCGTGCTCACCTTGGCGCTATCCAAAACCGTTTGGAAGCAACCATCAGTAACGTAAATATTCAAGCAGAAAATTTGCAAGCTGCTGAATCACGAATTTCGGATGTGGATGTTGCCACTGAAATGACAGAATTTGTGCGCAACCAGATCCTAACACAAAGTGCGGTGGCTATGTTATCGCAAGCTAACTCACTGCCTAAGATGGCTCAACAACTCATTGGTGGTTAATAGTCTTCTTATATAGACAGTGTCAGACCAAAGACGGGAGGCCCGAAGTGAGACGGACTTCGGGCCGGTCTGAAAGAGGTCTGAGGCTTTTTGAACAGAAGTTTTGTTCCCAAAGTACACAGTCAGCGACAATGTAGGCATGGGAACTGGTGGGGAACGTGGCAGAGCAGTGCTTTACTTCACTTGCCACACGCCCAACCGCCGTTGACAATAAGATTTTGCGAAGAATATGTTTATGGAAGGCTCATTTTGTATATGTGGTTGATAAACATACCTTCATTAGTATTCGATAAATAGATTGTTTCTAATTTGTTGATATAATAGAAAAACGATGACATTTATTTATCAATGAAGTATGCTCTTCCGCTTAGAGCATGTATTTTGCGGTACGCAAAGCTTGAGTGTTCCGGATGTGCGAATGTACAACAAGTATATTATGAGATGAATTCTTATTGTATTAAGTTGTAATAGCTTATGAAGTGTATCGGCAACTGTGTGCGTTACAGATATTCCTGTAGCGCAAGGCGTGCAGCCTCTTGCTCGGCTCTTTTAAGGCTTTGTCCGCAGGCCATGAATGCACGCCCGTCGGGGAGGGCTAGGCGCACTTCGTAAACTTTGGCGTGCTCCGGACCGGAACTTTTTTCAAGCACATAGACGGGGCGGTCTTTGTGCAGGCGTAGCATGGTTTCTTGAAGCTGTGTTTTGTAATCCTTGCGTAGATGTTGTTCGACGTGGTTTGGCCAATGAGCGGAGAAAATATGCGTAACAACAGCGAAGCTGGCCTCAAAACCACCGTCTTGGAAAACAGCTCCAAGTACAGCTTCAAAGGCATCGCTAAGCACAGTGTCCCTTTGTCGTCCGCCTTGATTTTCTTCACCGCGCCCAAGGTGGATGTAGGTATCGATGTCAAGTTCTCTGGCTATATTGGCGAGGCTGCCGGCAGAAACCAGTGCAGAGCGCATACGTGTGAGGTCGCCTTCACGCACATGGGAAAAGCGATTGAAAAGTACCCAAGAAACACAGAGCTCAAGCACGGCATCGCCCAAAAATTCTTGGCGTTCGTTGTGGTCGGTGTTTTTTTTACTTTCGTTGGCCCATGAGCTATGGGTGAGAGCTATCTCCAAGTATTCTATATTTTTGAATGTATAACCAAGTTTCTTTTGTAATTCCCAACAGTTTTTTGTGCATTGCTCCATAAAAACTCCTTAAAAGCGCACTCCTCATTCGGAGTGTACCTTTTCCTCACTTGTATATCTCTTAAATATATCTTGACAAAATTTTACTGTGCGTGCTGGGTAGCGGTTCGCATTTTTTATGCTAAAGAGCATACTTCATGAAACAATTGAAATGGTTATTTTTTAAATTTCAACCAATTAGATGTAGGCTGTTTCGCAAATGTTTATGAAGATATGTTTATGTATCGATGCATAATTTACATTTTTTTCGCTGCATGTCAAGTGTAATCCAAGGATTTGAAACGCAAATATTATGTAAAAACAGATGGATATATCTATTAAAAATTATTGCCGTTTTTGTATTTTACCTTGACAGTAAATTTACATTTGTATAAAGCTTTGCATACAAAAACCTATTGTGTAATTTTTTTGCGCAACGTCCGTTATGGCGGTTTTACTTTGAATTTGTAAGTTGAAGTGGGAGTGCCGTATATGCTTATTGAATTTATTGTAACATTTTAAGGAGAAAGACGTGGAATTTGATATTCGCATGTTTAAGTTGGTGACCGGAGAGTTGATTATCGGAAATTATGATGCCGATACGGATTCAGTGAATTATGTATGTTCATTGCAAAGGGGCGGGGCTGAAGCGCAAAAGGTGAAGTTGTTGATGCTTCCCTATGGCATTCCTTTTGAAAATAGTTTTGGCGGTTCCATAGAGGGGCGGCACTTTTTGTACCGTTTTCAAGAAACGCCTGAGGAAATGCAAAAGAAATATTTGGAAGTTGTGGAAAATATATTGAAAACCGGTTCCATTGCCACTTTGCACTTTAGCAATATCGACCAGTAGCCTTTTGTGATACTTCATGACTCAACCGAATGTAAGAAATCGACTTTTAATATTAATTATTAAGGCTTAAGGAAGTTCTTGCTATATATTAACTATTTAAAAGCTGATGTCTCATTTTATCTTGAAAGGATTACAGTTTAAATTTATTGAAAATTGTAATAATTAAAGCGTTTTGAGGGGA
>CAYJHK010000119.1:0-6531 GCA_964369515.1 uncultured Desulfovibrionaceae bacterium | reverse complement strand
TTGGGGGAGGAGACCTTTTTCCAAAAAGGTCCCTCCCCCAAGAAAATTTTTACAATAACTTATTCTAAAAATGGATTTTTTAAAAAAAGATAGTAGCAGCAGTAGTTGCTAATAATTTATAATTAAGACTTCTTCACTCTTGGTTAGTCTGTCTTTTGTTTGGTAATTGGAATTTGAATACGAATGCGTTAAATGGTTTATCTTGTATCTATGGGCGTTTTTGTCCAGCCAACGGAGCAAGACCGTGTTTTCCTTTCCCTTACATCTCAAGACATTGGAGAGTGCAAAACGTATATTTATCTTATGAAGCTTGTCAAGAAACGCCAGCAGACTTTTTTCGTTCTGTTCACTCCAGCCACCATTTTCATTATAACTTGCACAGGTAATTAAATATGGTGGATCGGCGTATACAAAATCATTGTGTTTAAGTGTGCTCACATCAAATGATTGATAATCTATTGATGAAAATGAACAATTCAAACTCTGAATGCAATGTATAAAGTTCATAACTTTATGCTGCATTTTAAGATTAAAGTCTCTTTTACCCACAGGTAAATTGAACTCACCCTTACTATTAAAGCGTGTTTGATTATTAAATGAAAATATAATAAGGGTGTACAGCATAATATAGTAAGCATCATTTTTAGCTTTCTTTGCATTAAACGTATTTTTCAAACGTGAAAAACTTTCTTTATTATAATGCGCCAATCCTTGCGATGAATTACATTGATAATACTCATAGCCGTATACTGCGGACTCCGACAACGCAAATTTTTTAATGAGAGATGTAATTTTCTTTATGAGTGTAACTGCTCCAAGTTTCTTGAAGGTCATGAATAAAGCTGCAATATTCTTATTAATATCGTTAAAAACAATATGATTAGCCGATACATTTATCCCAACATTACACCCTCCACAAAATAAATCCACAAAAGTATTTATTTGCGTGGGGAAGAAGGGGAGGATTTGCGGAAGAAGTTTATACTTCCCTCCGGTATAATTGAGTGGAGATTGAATCATTCGCAAGATCCATTACAAATACACAAAAATAAACGCTCGGCATTGTCATGAAAATCTGACTTTCCTGTGGTGAAAGCCCTATGATTTTCTGAAAAAACCTTCACCCTTCCTTTGGCCTCAAGGATACGCATAATATCATCATCTGCGATTTTAGCATTGGAACGCTCATTCCCCTTTGTTGCCATATTATTATATGATAGCAAAATATATTTCGCCCGAATATTGCTTATGAGTTCTTCTAAAGCAAATTTTGCTTTTTGCGTACAGTAAATACTTTTTATACTCGCCCTACTCATCTTCCGTGCAACACCGAAAACATCCGGCTTCTCCCAACGTGCAACATTCTCAAGCATGTGATATGTATCGCAATACTGCCTCGAATTGTACGGTGGGTCAAGATACACCAAATCCACTGCAATATCATTGACAAGACTGTTGGCATCCACATTATGTGAGCTATTTCCACGATGATTGTTATTACTTGCTTTGGGAACATATAATTCCAACGACTTTTCATATTGAGTATTTTTCATATAGGCATCATAATGCCCACAAGTATTTGCAATTTTATCCATGGCGTAAAGCAATGAAGTTATCAGCAGCGCACGTTCTCGCTCATTAATAATACCCTTACAATATATATTCTCCACATCTTCTCGTATATAACCAATCTTGGCACAATCAATGCGACTGAAAAAAGTATTGGCAAAATTGACAGTCATATAATTTTCTTCATCGATTTTCAGAGCATTATAGGTATTGATTATATCAATAATCCATTGCTGCCTGTAATGTTCCTTACCAAACCACGCCAGATGACAGATATAGTTGCTATACATTAAGTCATTTGTTATAAGCTGTTTATCGGCAAAGGCTGACGCCACAGCTCCTGTACCGGCAAATATATCGGCAATCGAATAGACTTCAGGGCATTCACTCTCCACAATATTCTTAATAAAATCAAGCAATTTATACTTATTACCGAGATAACGTCTATTACTTATCAAGATCGATTTATATTTTTTATGTGGGGAATTCATTTTTTGAATTTTGAGGACAGCCTGCAATCCTTTGTATTAATACTATACAAAAAATTACAGGCTGTTATAACAATCAACTGTTATTTTATTATAATGCTTCGTAATGACTTAGCAAAATCTTTTCTGCTTCCACATTCCACAAGCCATTGTGCGCAACTACGCTCTTATGCAACTTAGCAAAGAGGGGATCGTTTTTGCCAAGCTCTTCAAAGTCTTCAATGGCGGTAAGCGGCATATTTATGGGCGTATAGCTCAAGATTTTTCCGGCGTGAATATCCGGCAACTTGGCGGTGGTCTCAGCTACGGCATCCAATCCGCAAATATGACTTACCATCACGGCGGTATGCAATTTACCTTCTTCAGAGAGCTTAATAGCTTCTTTCAAATCATCGGTATTGCCGCCGGTACTCCCCAATATATGCGTTGACATATAATGGCAATTGTATAAATTGATATTGGCCGTAAAATCAGCATTGGAAGGGCCGGCAAAGAAATTCATGCAGCCGTCAAAGGCCATGAGTTTATCGCCAAGTTCCGCCAATTCCTTAATGGGCGCATAGATAAATACATCGTCATAGCCTTTACCGTCTGTTATATCCAGCAGTTCCTTGTAAATATCTGCACTGTTACGTGGATTTACATAAAAAAGCTCCACGCCTTTTTCGGTGGCAAATGCAGGTGTAATCAACTCCTTGGCGCGCGCAATACGATTATCGTCCACATCAGTAACCACCACACGCCTGGGTTTATTGCCGGCAACCAAGGGATATTCAATGGCACCTAAGCCCATGGGGCCACAACCACCTAAAATTAAAACATTTCCTCCTTCTTTAATGCCCATGGCGTGGTCATAATTTTGCTTATTGGTATGGTACATAATATTGTACCCACCGATGATGCAACTCATGGGCTCACCCAGAGAGGCGTCAAAATACGCTTCACCGTTGTAATGCAATAAGCAACCGATTTCCATAACTTCTTGCGGAATAATGCAATAAGTAGCGGATCCTCCGAAAAATTCATAGGAATAACCGGGAGAGGCGAGACTACCCTTGTAATTTAAGGCCGGCTGCAAAGCAAACTTTTCACCTTCTTTAAATTCATGCTGCCACTTTTTACCAACTTTCACAATATCTCCGGCAAATTCGTGCCCGATGATAATGGGATTGGTGTCCACATTTTGCGGGCAACGCTTATGCGCCTTACCTTGCCTTAGCAGCTTATAAGTGGACATGCAAATACTATCGCTGATAATCTTTACTAAAATTTCATCATCCTTAATTTCCGGAAGAGTAAATTCTTCCAGACGTAAATCGTCGGCACCGTACATACGAACCGCTCTTGTCACGGTAGACATCTTAACTCCTTATGCTATTGCGAAGCATATCTTCATAAATATACGACAAACAAATCATTTCCAACCATTTGATATATCAGAAAAACGATGATATTTATCAATGAAGTATGCTCACTCGCTTAATTATTATAGTAAATAATTCAAATAACTTGCGCAGTAGATTGCACAAAGCTATTTATACTCAAAAACCACTTGCTCCCGCAAACTTGTAATAAGTTCAAGACTAGGGGCTTTTGTTCCTTCAGTGGTCACAGCACCGGCACTGGAGGCCACGGCAAGGCGTAGCGTATCTTCAAGGCTCAAGCCCTGTTCGTGGGCATAGGCCACCGCTCCAACCATACTGTCACCGGCACCCACGGTGGAAGACACCGCAACCTTAAGCGCAGGCGCCACAAGGCATTGCGCTTCAGTCACAAAGATAGCGCCTTCATGCCCCAAGGAAAGTGCCACAATACCCACGCCCTTTTTGTGCACCAACTGCTTGCACATGCCGATGAGTTCATCCGTGCTCACACTTTGCGTACTTTCATGTCGAAAATAATGTAACAACTCTTCTTTATTGGGCTTTACAAAATAGGGTGCCGCCTCAAGAGCACTTGCAAACGCCTCACCGTCAGCGTCAACAAACACACTGGCTCCTTGCGTCTTAAGGTTTTGGGTTAGCTCTTTATAAAAGCTTGGCGCAGCCCCGGCGTGCATACTTCCGGCTAACACAAAGATACTGCGTGCATCTTGCGTAATATAGCCGGAAAGTATGTCTAAAAGCTTAGCTTCTTCACTTTTTGTGACGGCTATGCCGGGATCGTTGACCTCGGTTATGCCGTTGGTTGTATCAAGTAATTTGAGATTAATTCTTGTACTGCCTTGCACACGTACAAAATTATGCGCCAGCGACAATGTGTCCAACATGGACAATAGCGCGTCGCCCGTACTCCCCCCCACAAAACCCGTAGCCAGCGACTTTCCGCCGAGGGTCGCAATGAGCTTGGAGACGTTAATCCCCTTTCCTCCGGCATCCAATTCACTTTTTTGAATACGGTTCAGCCCCCCGGGCACCAAGGGAGCGATGGTGGCAGTTTTATCCAGCGCAGGGTTAAGCGTAACGGTAATAATCATAATTAGCCTGTGAAAAGCTCTAAAATCGTTTGCTTATCGGCTGTGGCGACCAACTCTTCCACTTGACTTTCTTCTTCAAGTTTCTCCACAATATTCTGTAATATTTCTAAATGTTCATCACCAATGGCGGCAATACCCACCACTAATTTTACAAGCTCATCATCCCACTGAATACCTTCAGGATACGTGATAACACAAAGCCCTGTTTTCTTTATGTGGCAAGCGGCGGCTTTTTCAGCGTGGGGAATGGCAATAAGGTTGCCAATGGCCACGGAAAAACCTGCATCACGAGCGAGCATACTTGGCACATAGGCCTCCTCAACTACGCCCGCTTGTACCAACATGGCACCGCAACGTTTTATAGCTTCCTCTTTAGATTCCTTAGCTTGTCCCAAAACAATGTTTTCTACTGTAAGCATCATACTTTCCTTTATATTAAATTATATTCTATAAACAACGCCGTCTTCCAGCTTAAGTTCAGCTAAAAGCAGGTCATATTCCGGTGCATTCAAGAAATTACTGATAAGCACCAAATGGGCGGTGGCATTAGCCTGAGCTGCACGCTCACCCAATTGTTTATGCGTCACCACAATATCGGCATCTGCTGGGATTTCACTCACCGGCGAATGCTTCACTTCAACGCCTTCAAAACCGGCGGTACTCAACTTTTTACGCAATTTTGTAGCCCCCATGGCAGAGCTACCCATGCCGGCATCGCAAGCGAAAATAATCTTTTTGATGACTCGCTTGCCATTTGCTGTTGCCACTTCTGCGGATTGACTGCTTACAGCATTACCGGCAGCTGTACCCTTGGCATCAGCCTTCATATCCTGCATACGAGCAGCAGCTTCAGCCATGGAATCTTCGCCCTCTTCACTGTCTTTGGCAAAATTTTTGAGCAAAATTACGGACAAAACAAAGGTTACCACCGCCGACAAGCTGATACCGGCCACGTTAGCTATATAGGAACCTGACGGAGTCATTAACAATTCTGCAAAAATACTCCCCGGAGCCGCAGGACCTGTAAGTCCACCGCCCAGCGCACCTATGGTGAAAACACCGACAGATCCACCTGCAATCAAAGCGATGATCAATATGGGGTTCATGAGCACAAAGGGGAAATAAATCTCATGGATACCGCCAAAAAAGTGAATAATGGAAGCACCCGAAGCACTGCTCTTTGCCGTGCCTTTTCCCACGAGCATATAGGCCACCAAGAGGCCTAAACCGGGGCCCGGATTGGACTCAATCATAAAGAAAATGGACTTGCCAAATTCTGCCACTTGTTCGGCACCAAGAGGAGTAAACACCCCGTGATTTATAGCATTATTTAAAAAGAGCACCTTGGCAGGTTCTACTAAAATAGACGTTAAGGGAAGCAAGCCATGGTTTACAAGAAAACTTACGCCCGAGCTCAAAACACCTGTGCTAGCCTCAACCGTCGGCCCAATGCCATAAAAGGCTAGTATTGCAAGTAAAGCACCTATTATTCCGGAAGAAAAGTTGTTCACAAGCATTTCAAAGCCGGCAGGGATTTTCCCTTCAACGAGCTTGTCAAATTGCTTGATGACAAAACCACCAAGCGGCCCCACAATCATGGCACCAAGCAGCATGGGCGTTGAAGGAGCACCCATGATAACCCCAAAAGTAGCCACCGCACCTACAACACCGCCACGAACATCATGCAGTGCTTTACCACCGGCAAAACCAATAAGCATAGGCAATAAATAGGTAAGCATAGGCTTAACAAGGCCATTCAGCTCTTCATTGGGGATCCAGCCAACGGGAATAAAAAGTGCCGTAATAAGCCCCCAAGCTATAAAAGCGCCAATATTTGGCATCACCATACCACTTAAAAAGCGGCCAAACAATTGAATTTTTTTCTTCATCCTTTTTACTCCCGATAAAACCTTTTTCTGTAGCGATATGCAATCGCTATTTATTAGGAAACACTGATTAATTATTTTCTTGAGGGGGGAAGGGGAACTTTTGCCAAAG
>CAYJHK010000118.1:0-6552 GCA_964369515.1 uncultured Desulfovibrionaceae bacterium | reverse complement strand
TTCTTGATTTTCGGTCGCATTGACTAACGTCAACGCTCCAAAGACCTTGCGCAATGAATTGTGCAGCGGTCTTAAATATATTGTTGTTGTAAAGTTCCTGTCAATAAAATTTTCCGAATATTCTTTGTGCGTTTAACCGCTTCGCCGCTTTAATTCCGAAGTATCTACTCTTAACATATTTATATATAACATATTTTAATTATATTAACATGGCTCTTGCCTTAATTTGACAACAGCGTATATTGGCGATTATTTGACTGCCGGAAATTGAATTTGAGGGCAGGCTTTTAACGGAAAAAAATATATATAATGCATATAGAGAGGTATAAACATGAGCAACGAAGCCAATAAAGTTATTTATTCCATGGTGCGAGTCACCAAGCGTCATGGGCAAAGGGAGGTATTGAAGGATATCACCCTTGGCTATTATTATGGTGCAAAAATCGGTGTCCTTGGCCTTAATGGTGCCGGTAAATCGTCACTTTTGCGCATTTTAGCCGGTGTCGATACGGAATTTGACGGCAAAACCGTACTTGCGCCCGGCTACACCATTGGCTACTTGGAGCAAGAGCCGCTGGTCAATGATGAGCGCACCGTGCGTCAAGTGGTGGAAGAAGGCGTGCAAGAGTTGGTAAACATTGCCAAGGAATACGAGGCCATCAATGCAAAATTTGCCGAGCCCATGAGCGATGACGAAATGGACGCCCTCATTGAGAAGCAGGGTAAGGTACAAGAACTCATGGACAATAAAAACATTTGGGACTTAGATGCACGTCTTGAAATGGCCATGGATGCCCTACGCTGCCCTCCGGGTGATACGCCCGTTGCGGTGATTTCCGGCGGTGAGCGTCGCCGTGTGGCATTGTGCCGTTTATTGCTCGAAAGCCCAGACATCTTGCTGCTGGACGAACCCACCAACCATCTTGATGCCGAATCTGTCTCGTGGCTGGAACGCTTTTTGTCCACCTTCCCGGGCACAGTCATTGCCGTAACCCACGACCGCTATTTCCTTGATAATGTAGCCGGTTGGATTTTAGAGCTGGATCGTGGACGGGGCATACCTTGGGAGGGGAACTATTCCTCATGGCTTGAGCAGAAAGAAAAACGCCTAGCCCACGAAGAAAAAAGTGAAGCTCAACGCCAAAAAACATTGAACAGGGAACTGGAGTGGATTCGCATGTCTCCAAAGGGACGCCACGCCAAGGGCAAGGCACGCATCAATGCCTATGAGGCCATGCTCTCCCACGAAAGCGAAAAGCGCGCGCCGGATTTGGAAATCTACATTCCGCCGGGACCTCGCCTTGGCAAAAGTGTCATTGAGGCAGCAGGCTTAAATAAAGGGCTTGGCGATAAAATGCTCGTGGAAAATCTTGATTTCATCATTCCTGCCGGTGCCATTGTGGGCATCATCGGCCCCAACGGTGCAGGAAAAACAACATTTTTCAAAATGCTGGTGGGTGATGAAAAACCCGATAGCGGTACGCTCACCATCGGCGACACCGTACAATTTGCCTATGTGGATCAAGGGCGTGAATCGCTCGTTGCCGGAAAAACCGTCTACGAAACGCTGAGCGAAGGCTATGAAACCATCAAGCTTGGTAACCGTGAAATCAATTCCCGTGCCTATTGTTCACGCTTTAATTTTGCCGGACAAGACCAACAAAAACCGGTGGAAGTGCTCTCGGGCGGTGAACGCAATCGCTTGCACTTGGCTCGTATGCTCAAATCCGGATCCAACGTCATCTTGCTTGACGAACCAACCAACGATATTGACGTCAACACCATGCGTGCGCTGGAAGATGCCATCGATAACTTTGCCGGCTGCGTGCTGGTCATCAGCCACGATCGCTGGTTCCTTGACCGCATCGCCACGCATATTCTCGCCTTTGAGGGGGATTCCACGGTGACTTTCTTTGACGGAAACTATTCCGAATATGAAGCTGACCGTAAAAAACGCCTCGGTAAAGACGCAGATACACCGACGAGGGCTAAGTTTAGGAAGCTTACTAGATAAGACAGTGCGTTGAAAAAGTACCATTTGCGGCGTCAGGCACTTTAAAGCCTCTGCATAGTTCTTAAAATTAACAAAATACATGGATTGCTTCGCTGCGCTCGCAATGACTTTCGTTATAATATCAAGTCATTGCGAGGAGCGAAGCGACGCGGCAATCCATGCCTTTTTGAATTATGCAGACATCTTACTTTTTGAATGCAATGTAACTAAGCGGTGGTTGGAAAGTGTCGCCTCACATAGTAGGTACGAATAATTTACAATTTTTATTGAAGCATGAAACAATATATTAAAAAAATATGGAAATTATTGCCTCCTTCTTGGCATGAAAACGCTTTACGCTTACTTTGTCGTATGAAACTTGCTCAACGGAGGAATACGCAAAGGAATTGCGAGCACGCCACGTCTATATATGTTGTTGGATGCTTTCAAGCCGGTGGCGGTTTGTCACGTTCCGCTCATTTGTATGCAGAAAAATTGCGCAAAAAAGGGCTTGATGTCATTTGCGTGGACAGTACACACATAGCTTTGCAAACGGTGAAAAATCCCATGCCGGACGGATCTTTAATCACCATAGCAACAGCGCAACAAGATACGGGTTACGCAACTGTCATATTGCATCATAATCCGCCGCAAATACAAATAGTTCTATGCGCTTTGGGGAAGAATTTCTTGGCGAAAAAATATATTACGGCATATTGGGCATGGGAACTGGAAAACATACCGCCATTGTGGATAGATGCCATAAATTATATTGATGCCATTGAGGTTCCGAGTACCTTTACACAGCAAGCCATGTTACGGCATACCAAAAAGCCCGTGCAAGTGGTGCCGCATGAACTTCCCGCCCCCTTAAAAACCAAGAGCACATATTGTGAAGGTGGTAAACTTGCATGTTTATTTGTCATGGATATGGGTTCGCTTAGGCTACGCAAGAACCCCGAAGCAGTTATCTGTGCTTTTACACAGGCTTTTAGCCCGTCCGAAGCAATACTGACCATTAAACTTGGGCAAATTGAAGCTTTTAAAGATGATTATACAGCCATTGCAAAAGCCGCTCAAGGGTATGAGCATGTGCGCTTACTGACGCACTGGATGGACGATACTGCCATGGAAAAGCTGTATTTAGACAACGATGTGTACATTTCGCTACATCGTTCCGAAGGTTATGGCTTGACCATACAAGAAGCCATGTTACGCAATTTATATATTGTGGCTACAGGCTGGTCAGGAAATATGGACTTTATGCAAGGGGAAAAGGTCTTTGCAGTACCTTATTCATTAGTCCCCATACAAAAGACGCATACAGCTTTAGACCGTGTTGAAAATGCCCGCTGGGCCGATGCGGATATTACGGCCACGGCGGAGATTTTGCAGAAGTTACGTAGAAAGTTGCTTGACATAGACATATAAGCTTTTTTACTTACGATTTTCTCATGACAGAAAAACTCTTTCGATATTTGCGTACCAGTACATGCAAGCCTATTTTTTCAAAAATTCTTCGTCCAAACCCACGCAATACTTGCCATAAAAAGTAACCCATATTTGGTATGGGGTGTCCAAAATGGTGTATTTTTGCCCGTGCTGACTCATAGTAGGCTGCACACCAATGTACATCTGATGCACCGCCTAAGCGCATATGCGCCATGACAGTATGGGTGTTTACAAATCGACACGAACACTTAAAAAAACGAAGGAGCAACTCATAATCCATTGCGTATTTGTAGTTGGGGTCAAAAAGGCCATATTTGACATAAACTTCTTTTCGTGCAAACACAGAAGGATGATTGAGTGTCATTTCTAAGTGCAAAGTATCTTCATGGGGAATAAACTCGGCCTTGGGCTTATTGTTCTGCCAATACTGAATATGCCCATGAACAATATCAGCCTGTCCGGCATGTTTCTCCACTTCGTCAAAAGTACTTTCTGCATACCAATCATCGGAATTGATAATCCCAATCCACTCGCCTTTAGCTAAGCTAATGCCTTTATTAAATGCATCTGCAATACCTTTATCCGGCTCGCTAATTATATGTGTAGCAGCACCATGCGCTTTGGCAAATTCCACTGTCCCATCAGTGGAACCACCGTCTACGATGATATATTCATGAGGAGGAAAGCTTTGCATTGCCACAGAATCCATGGTTTGCTTTAGAGTTGCCATGGAGTTATAGGTGGGGGTGATGATGGTTATTTTTAAATTCATATTTATGTTGCATCTATCCGTCTAGCATAACATTTAAGTAAAAAAAAATGTACTGTCTCTCAGGTGACCTTTGGACTATTATCGGCATAATATCTCAATAATTTTTTTAGTTTGCAAAAATATTTTCTTGATAAAACATTTAAAATAGTATATTCGTTGTTCTTTTTTATATTCTAGATAAAAATCCTTACCACCAAAACAAGGGTGCAATGCCGAAAAAAAATCATAATTGTTAGCCATTAGTTTTTTATGGTAGTAACCATAGAGCTCATATAAATCGGTATTATCGTCAAAAGTAAAGCGACTATATTCATTGAAGGGGTGAGAAGTAGATAATAATATTTGGGGTTTAAAATTGCTAAAATGATAAAAAATAAGTGGTACATCCCCATTTACATAAAAAAAATCGTTTTCAAAACTTATGTTTCGCTCATGAAAGTTCCATGGTGCAACATTAAAACCAAAGTTTTTTGAAATTTTTACATTTGGAAAATATATCGGTGAAAAATTCATTGGTAACTGGTCAACAAATACACCCTTTTTAGGACGTATAAAGCAATTTGTGCGCAATCTCATATCCCACCACTGTAGCATTTTCATTGTTTCTTGAGAGCTCCTTGTAGCTAGGAAACCAAGATTGTATAATCCAAATTTTTGAAAAATACTTTCTTGTGGACTTAAGCTATCAAAAGGTGGAGGGGTTAATACATGCGGAGTCAATAAAACACTGCAATCATCTAATTCAGTTTCAATATTTTCAATAGATGCAAAAAGTTGAACATCCGGATCGAAATAAATTACTGTGGAAGCATGGAAATTTTCATAAAAATATTTAAAGGCAGAGGCTTTAACTGAAGTATTGAATTCTATTATATTGTACTGCTTGACCATTAAAGAAATTTCTTGAATGGCCAACTCTTTTATTTGAACTATTCTTATATAGTTAGGAATTTTATGCAAAACCTCCTCATGAACTGTGTCACAAACTACAATAATTATTTCATATTTTTGAGCATGTATTCTTAAGCTGTCACATAAAGTGATAGCTTGTGCTAAATAATTATTAGAGCAAATTGTAAAAGCAATTTTTATTTCTTTTGATGTAGACATTATTCAACCGGCCTTCGAAAAAGTCGAGTTTTTACAGTTTATCAGAAAACTCCCAAGCTTGTCGCTTTTAGAGCGCCGCCTATCATTTTTTTCAACGATCTGTTACCTTAGTATGCGATTAAAATTATGTCAGCAAGAGGAATAATCATTTCACTGCGACGAATCATAAATTTATAACTAGGGTTTATTTCCTTAAGAAAATTTTTTATTTCAAAAAAATCTACAGGGTTATGATATATTGCGGCAATTATAATTGGCTTTTTTTGCATAATGGTCAGCATAGCACCCTCAAGTGCTTTTTTTTCAAAACCTTCAATATCTAGCTTTATAAGACCAATATCTAGGAAATATTCTTTGGCTAATATATCAATCGTTGTAACTTGAACTAACTCCCCAAACTCTTTGTTAACACTTTCCAAGTTGTTAAAGGTGGCACCGCAATCAAAGTCATCGCTATAGTGTAGCATTAACTCATCAGGCTTACTTCCAAGGCCTACATTGATTGCTTTTATGTTTTTAATTTGATATTTCGATATATTATTCTTAAATTTGTCGTAAATTGGTCTCAGTGCTTCGATTCCATATATTGTAGAGCCTTGAAACATTTCTGAAAAAAGCATCGCCGTATTTCCATCAAAAGCTCCACCGTCAATGATATCTTTTCCATATATTTTTTGTAAATGTTCATTGGGCAAGTCTATCAAGCCATATTTATTAGCGTACAAAAAAGGATGTAACCCATATTTACATTTTTTCTCACCTAACTTTGATTCATTATGTTTGTACTCTAAATCTTTACTTGTCCAACCTACATCATCTTTAACCAGTACTTTATTTTTATACTTTAGCATATATACTAACGTTAAAAATGTTTCTATATACTCTAAAGAAAATAAATCCATATCTTCTTTAAGTTCCTGCGTCATTCCAGTTATATTTTTTTCCGCAATGTACCGTAGCCATTCCTTTTCCCAATAAAAAGTTAACTCAGAATAGTGGAGTTTTGTAAAGTTTTTTATAATTTTCTTTATAATTTTTTTAGTTTCTTGTAATGTAATAGAAGGAATCATCTTAATATACCTAGAGTTTTTAATCTTTACGATTGAGTGATGTGTGTAGCTATAAAGAACCCGTACTCTTTAAGTGCTTTATCATTATCATTCAATACCTGCACCCTCCCCTCATGCAGCCAATACACGGCATCGCAGCCTTCCACCGTGCTCAA
>CAYJHK010000117.1:0-6589 GCA_964369515.1 uncultured Desulfovibrionaceae bacterium | reverse complement strand
GGGTTTTCCTTCCCCCCAGATAAAAAGTAGCTGACTAAAGGCAATAGCCACGTATCGAAAAAATGGCCTTGTTAAAATGTCATTGACCGGACACTTCACCCAAGGTACGTTCAATGGCACTTAAGCTAAAATTCTTCATAATTTGCAAATTTTTCTTATATTTCTTACACATACTCTTTACTTGCAAACATGCCGTGTGGCTATTACAGTTTACCGGACAAAGCACAATGTCCGCTCTTTGCAAGAGATTATCCAACTTGTTGCCACCTTTGCGCAAGTGACCGGCATGATATTCAAAAATATGCCCTTTAGCCTCGATGACTTCTCTATATAATGGTTCCATGCGCTCAATACCACCGACAACCAAAACTCTTTGGGGACAGTGAACACAGGGGCAAGGCGTATTACAGTTTGCGCACTTTATGTCCTGCGTTGCAACTACATCCGTTTTTCCACTGTTCACTATATGCATAGAACTTTTTGTATTTTTTTTCTTTGTTTTTTGAGCCATAACTACCCCCTTGCGGTAATGTTTTGGGCAGTACAAATGCATTCATAAGCATATCTTTGAAGTATTCCATAACTGTTAAATGAAGTATGCTTTTAGCTCAGTACCGCATTGCATGATTTGGAAGATATCTTCTTTGATAATGATTGTCAATATTAAAATTTAACAAAAATATAATTTCCAGCCATAAAAGCCAGTAATCCCAAAGTGATTTGCCCAAAAATGTGCAGCATAAGAGCTGGATATTGTTTGTTTTTTAAGAAAATATCCGCCTCAAAAATATATGTTGAAAATGTTGTAAAAGATCCGAAAAAAGCCGTGAATATTATGGTTTTGAAATTCTCTGAAAACATGAAAATGTCGTTAAGCATACCTTGGCTTAGTCCCATAAACGCACCAAAGCCAAGGCAACCCAATACGTTGACCAAAAAAAGTCCTAGAGGAAACGGTTTTCCGTATATTTTTTGCACAACGCTGCTGAGCACATAGCGCAACCATGCCCCGGCTGCGGCAGCAAGGGCAAAGCTGATTGCAAAGAATATTGTGCTTGAAAAATCAACGTCCATGAAAAGTAGCTGTTATAAAATCAAATGTCGCCGTTGTCGATTTTAACGTCGAGTATATTAGTATGGACTTTGCGGATGCGCAACGCCGGCAAACCAACGCTAAGTTCCTGGGCTTTTACCATAAGTTCATCAGCTTCGGGGCGCAGCCATTGTGCTCCGTCAAGTTCATACATTTTATGCGTGATTTGTTCAGCCTCCTTTGTATCATCTTGAATTGTAAGCGCATATGCACCGCAGCTGCGTTTAAGCATACTGCGTTCCAGCAGGCTGTGTCGAATGCCAAGGGTATGGGTGTGCGTATAAAATGCCTTTTCCACAACCTCTTTATCTTGCGCCAAACACAGGATGCGCAACAGCCCAAGCGGCCGATTTTTTTTGCCGATACCGGAAAGCCAGAGCACGTCCAACACTTGCGGCATCTTGCTGAGATTTTCCATGGCGGCGCCGATTTCTTCACCCGTGAGGTGGTCAATATGGCTTTCCAACTGGCAGACGAAGGCATTTTCAAGTTCTTGATTTTCTTCCAACAGCCAGAGGCGCAGGCCGGCAGGTGACGGGCGTGAGCCATAGCCTGTGCCCAATTTTATGACTTTGCCTTGCATATGTTGTGTAAACTTCTCACATAACACATGTAGGAGTGCCGCACCGGTGGGGGTGACCATTTCACTTTGTGCAAGGCTTGGCCAAGAATTTTGTATGGGTTTGTTTTCAAGGAGGTAGGCAGTGGCAGGAGCCGGTAAGGGGATTATGCCGTGTTCGCATTCAATGGTACCGCTAAACCATGGCAAGGGTGAAGCATGTAGACTTGTGACGCCAAGTTCGCCCATTGCCCAGGCCGTACCGAGTATGTCCACAACGGTGTCAATGGCACCTACTTCATGAAAATGTACTTCTTCCGCAGGGATGCCGTGGGCATGAGCTTCAGCTTCTGTCAGAGCCTGTAAGATGGCTAGGGACTTGGCACGCACGGACGGTGCAACGTCAACTCGTTCAAAAATCTCTGCTATATCATGGGGATGGCGCAGGGGCTGATTGCTTGGCCAAGTGACATCTGTTCTGTAGCCTGCGCCTGCAGCACGATGTTCTTGCCACGTTTTAATGTCGCATTGTATGCCTGCCTTTTCTAATAATTTTTGCAAGGGGAGAAAGTCTACACCCAGTTGGCAAAGTGCGCCAAGGAACATATCGCCGCTTGCACCGGCGCTGCAATCACAGTAAAGTTGCATAAAATAACACCTTCCTAATAAAAAATTTAAATGCTTGATTTGCCACTTGAAGAGAATGGTTAGTCAGTATATATGTAAGAAAGTACTTATGGCAATGTGTATTGACGGACAAAAACGTATTCAGTACAAAATGTATACGGAATTATAGGGGAAAAATTATGCTCATTAAAGATTGGATGACTAAGGAAGTTGTTACTGCCACTCCCGAAACTTCTGTTGTTAAAGCTACTAAGCTAATGAAAGATCATAATATTAAGCAGTTACCGGTGGTAGATGATCAGATGCATGTGGTGGGGATCGTCTCGGATCGTGACATAAAATCCGCTACGCCCTCAAGCGCAACTACATTAGATGCACGCGAACTTTTGTATTTGCTTTCCGAGCTTAAGCTGAAAACTATTATGACCATTGCCCCAATTTGCGTCAAACCGGAAGATTCCGTAGAAAACGCCGCTCTCATAATGGAAGAAAAGGGTTTTGGTGGCTTTCCTGTGACGGTAAATGATAAGCTTGTGGGCATTATTTCAGACAATGATATTTTTAGAGTGCTTATTAGTCTTATGGGTGCACGACAAAGTGGCTTGCTGCTTGCTTTTGAGCTTCCTGATGAGGTGGGTACGTTGCGACCTGTTCTTGAAACTTTGGCAAACCAAAAGGCAAACATTTTATCGATTTTGTCTGACCACGAACATTCTAAGGATTTACGGCAAATATTTATCCGTATTCGCCCCTTGTCTTCGCCGGAAAATGAAAGCGCACTTATTACTTTACTTAAGCAAGAACACAATTTGTTGTATTACAATACAAATATCACTTCCTAACATGCTGATAAGTAAAACGAAAAAAAAGTTTAAAATAAATGAAAAAAAGTTTTGCTAGCAGCTTGCCATTTTCAAAAGATTGTGGCAATTATACCTTCAGACAGAGTGCAAAAACACTCATAACGAAAATTTTGTAGAGGTTTTTTACTCTTGTTATATACATGAGTATTTGGGGATACCAACTGCAATGACTGTTGGGATTTAATGATGAAACTGTCCAAGGAGGACAAGAATGGCTGAAATTACTTATAAGGGCAAAAGTTTTGAAGTGGATGAAGATGGCTTTTTACTTCGTTTCGATGACTGGTGCCCTGAATGGATGGACTTTGTAAAAGAATCTGAAGGGATTACTGACATTAATGCTGACCACCAAAAAATTCTTGACTTCTTGCAAGACTACTACAAGAAGAATGGTATCGCTCCCATGGTGCGTATCCTCTCCAAGAATACCGGCTACAAATTGAAAGAAGTTTACGAACTCTTTCCTTCCGGTCCTGGTAAGGGCGCATGTAAGATGGCAGGACTTCCCAAGCCTACCGGTTGCGTATAGTTTCCGGTTGCAATGGATTTACGGCGGAGCTTTCTTTATGGAAGGTTCCGCTTTTTTTGTGATAAATCATGGAGATAGGCAGATAGAGCCCTTTGTATGGCAAGAGCATTAAACATGGCGCATATATATTTTGCGTAAAAGTTGTTTGCGGCACGCAGTGTATTAGTTGTAAAAAATAATTACCTTGTAAAGTTCTCAACCGTCTGTCAATATTTGACTTAAAGGAAATATATGCATATTGTTCTTTTTGAACCGGAAATTCCGCAAAATACCGGAAGTACAGTACGTTTGTGTGCAGTTACCGATGTGGAACTTCATCTCATAAAACCCCTTGGATTTTCCGTCGAGGATAAATATTTAAGGCGTGCCGGTCTTGACTATTGGGAACATGCCAAGGTATGTATTTGGGATGACTTTAAAAGCTATGTAGCTTGTGCCGGTCAGAGTAGAAGGCTTGTTATGACATCGTCCAAGGGGGGCGATCCCTTGCACCGTTTTACTTTTAGTCAAGATGACAGTTTTGTTTTTGGGCCGGAAACTCGTGGTTTACCACCTGAAATCTTAGCTCAAAAGCATGTGGGTTTGCGAATCCCCATGCGTCCGCAAATGCGCTCACTTAACCTTGCAACGACAGTTGGCATTGTGCTGTATAGTGCTTTGGGGCAGTGCGGTTTCTTGGATGCCTGGGTGTAATATTGTTGTGTAATAGTTATAAGGAGATGAGATTATGGACATACTTTGTGCCCTACTTATTTTAGTCATTGCTTTTTGTTTGGACTATTTCTTTGGCGATCGACTACGTCGCTTGCGCTATCCCATACGCCTGGTGCGTTGTTTGGTAAAAAAAATTGAATGTTTGGGATATTGGCTCATCAAGAAGAATAAAGGTCAAGAAGACAATGCTCTTGACCAAAAACTTATTGGTGCTTTTTGCATGGGACTTGTGGCGGTTATTGTCGGTACTGTGTGGTCGCTTTTGACGTACATTCCCTGTGTCGGATATGTTTTGCTGGTATATTTTACATACTTAGGCTTGAATGTCGGCGCGCTGATTCGCCCGCATAGAAAGGCTTTTCACGATATAGAAAATGCCGGTCGTGGTGAGGCACAGTATGCACTGTCACGCATTGTGGATGAGGAAACCGTAAATCTTGACAGGGATGCCATGCGTACCCGTTTGGCCAAGCGACTTGCCGAGCGCATTCCCTCTGATGTTGTGGCGCCACTATTTTGGTTTACCGTCGGCCTTATGCACAGTGCTACTTGCGGCTTATTCTTGCTGTGGTTGTATAAAGTTGTGTGTATTGCCCATGAAGTTTGGGCACCCAGATTTGGAGCAAGCTGTGTAAAATGTATCTTAGAGTATATCCCTTCATGGATTGCAGTGTTTTTATTGTGGCTCATAAGCTTCCTCACTCAATGTCATTATCAACAAGGCGGCACATGGCCGGGCTTTGCAAATATTGCCAAGCAAGCCAAGGGTGTTGAAGATGCCAATGCCGGTCGGAGTATGTCGGCCATTGCTTGGCTTATGCGTGCCGGCTTGTGTGGAACTGCGCGTCATTCACAAGAAGAGGTCTGCCTTGGCTCCAGCCAATGCTATCCCTGGACGCAAAAGAAACTGTTGGCGCTTGAAAAACTTGTGCGCTTGACGGCTTGTGCCACTGTGCTCTTCCTTTATGTATTATGGATTATTTTTTAGTCTATTGTTAAAAATAATTATGTAACAGGCGTGTATGTCTTTATCTTCCGGGCGTTATCTTATCCCAAATCTTGCTGAGCTTGAGTGCGGTGCAGACCTGCATCGCACTGAGCAAAGCATTAAGGGAAGCCTGTTCATCTGCTCCACAGGTCATGCCGATGGGGTTGAAAAGGCAAGAGAATTTGTGGAACGCATCAAGCAGGAATTTTCCGATGCGACACATAATTGTTGGGCTTTTGCCGTAGGGCCGCCGAAAGATACAGCCAGAGTGGGTTTTTCCGACGACGGAGAACCGCACGGTACGGCAGGACGCCCCATGCTCACAGTTTTGCAGCATAGTGATGTGGGTGAACTGGTTTGTGTGGTGACCCGTTACTTTGGTGGCACAAAACTCGGTACCGGCGGGCTCGTGCGTGCCTATCAGGGGGCAGTGCAAGAAAACTTAGCAAACCTACCTACTCGTGAGCGCATCGAACCGGCATACCTCAACGTGGTTATTGGCTACACACATATTGAAAATCTGCGCCGGCTACTCCCTCAATTTGAAGCGAAAATACTCCAAGAAGATTTTGGTGCCGATGCCAGTTTTGCACTGTACCTGCCAAGGGAACATGTGCCGCAACTTCAGCAGACACTTATGGATTTGACCGATGGCAATGTGCTGGTGGATGTGGTTGATGGCTAGCAGTCAGTGATTGCTCGTCAGTGATTGATGGCTAGAAGGGAGTGACAAGTATTTGCTATATGAATGCCCATATATTTGACATGCCCATTTTTTGGGCAGAAAATCGCCAATTTTTTGGGCAGCGAGTAGAAGGTAAAAATGCTACCATCTGTAATATACTGTAATAGTAAAGTTTTTTAGCCAGAACACCTGTTAAAAATTTTGGCACGGAAAGTGCTATTAAGTGATTAGCTATGAGAGGAGGCATGAAGCTCTTGCTGAGCGTGACGAGGAAGGTCATATGCGCTTACAAAGGCAGACTTCATGTATATAGCTGAAACGCAACAATAAGTTGATATTGAGGTGGCTTTTTGATAGAAGTTTTGAGGAAGGCTTTTACAAAAAGGAAAGGGGATGAAAATCCCCTTTTTTGCGTTTAAATGGTTTTCAAGTCCCGTAAGTATATTTTTTTAGGGCTATTGCCTTAACTCAGGAAAATTAAGGAAACACTGATTAATTATTTTCTTGAGGGGGGAAGGGGAACTTTTGCCA
>CAYJHK010000116.1:0-6626 GCA_964369515.1 uncultured Desulfovibrionaceae bacterium | reverse complement strand
CAGTTTGGATTGTTTAACTGACGCAGTAGATGGTACTTTTTCAACGCACTGTTAAGGCATACTTTGTGGCAGGGGCCAATCCCTCAGCACAGAAAACATCCAAAACACGCACACCCTCCGCAAATGCCCCTGTAAGGCGTTCATTATCCTCTTTAGAAGGTTTGTTCAGCACATATTTTGCGACATCGTTATCTTCGCCACTGCTCGGCCTGCCTATGCCAAGGCGTAAACGGTAAAAATCCGGCGTAGCGCAATGTTCTGTTATGGATTTAAGCCCGTTATGTCCGGCATTGCCACCGCCAAATTTAAAACGCATTTGCCCTGGGACAATGTCAAGCTCATCGTGCACCACAATGAGCTGCTTGGTCTCAAGTCTGTACCAAGCGAGTAAGGGGTAAAGACTCGTTCCGCTTAAGTTCATAAATGTAAGTGGCTTAGCTACTAACCACCATGGTGAATTTAAGCTCTGCTTCACACGCCAAAGCTCGCACTTAAATTTTGATCCGGACAATTCTTCCGCTTGCCCATGCGCTGCGCATTGCTCTATAAAATGGTCTATAAATGCAAATCCAAGATTATGTCTTGTTCCGTGATATTTTGCGCCCGGGTTGCCAAGTCCTGACATAACAAATTGATAATTCATAAATAACATCCTTATAATTAAATCAGTGTACTTTTTGTGCCGGGGGCATGAATATGTAGTCCAAGCCCTGCGCACTCAGCCACAACATGCGCTGCAATATGTTTGGCATACACACGGCTTAAGGGCGATAAATGTCCACCGCCTTCTATAATAATGAGTTTTTTTTGTTCAGCACCTATGCAGGAAAACACATCTTGCATTAAATGAAGCGGAAAAAGCATGTCATTTCGAGCCGTAAGCAAGAAAAATGGACAACGCAAATGTCGTGCGTCTTCTGCTTGACTAAGATCCATGGTGAATAAGCTTGTAATGTGAGAAAGGGGATAGCTTATACGACGATTTTTTTCGGGGTTAAACATTTTATAGCCATGGGCAAGGATGCGCTTATGGTCAAGATAGAGTAAAAATGGAATGGGTAGCTGCGGAAAAATTTTCGTAAGATTTTGTAAGGCCGCAAGAATTTTTTGTTTGTGGCGTATACCAAATGCAAAACGGGTAACCGAAGCAGCGTTGTCTTTATGCGGCAAAAGGGTACTTATGGGAAAACATGCCTTAATATTGTCATTATTTAAAGCATGAGCCAGAGCCAGAATGCCGCCTTGGCTGTGCCCACACACCACCAAAGGGCCGGAAAAGTGTTCCAGCGCAAAACGTTCGGCATCTTTACCGTTTTTCAGCATATCGTCAAGGGTAAAGTCTTTCTTTATGCGTGGACTGAGGCCATGACTTAAGGGGTGTACGCCCACAACATTCACGCCCAAGGCATAAAGTTCGTGCAAAAACAAGCTGTACATAAGAGGCGAAGATACCGTACCCGGATAAAAAAGCACGCTGGTGGCCTTGGGGTTGGCTTCGAGTAATGACAAGGCTATGGGTAAACCTTGTGATCGGATGATTTTTGTATGAAATTGCTGTTCAGGGTATGCTATTTTGAACATAAAGTGGGTGTCTTTTACAACAATGAACCTGAAATGCATTTACATTGACGCATTTCAGGTTCGGTAAGTAAAATATATTTTTGGGGAAATAAATATTCAGACCAACTGTAATTAGTCGCCTTCGTTCTCGCCTTCTTCTTTCACCTTGGAAATAACTGAAACGATGGCAAAGTTTTGATCATAGGAAGCCTTTACACCTTCAGGCAACTCAAGATCAGCAACACGTATACTGGAGTTCAGCCCCATATCAGTCACGTCAATCACAATTTTCTTGGGTAAATCTTGGGGTTTGCCCACAAGGAAAACACGCTCACGGTACGTTTCAAGCTTTCCGCCCATTTTCACACCCTTGGAAGTACCGGTAAACTCAATACCTACTTGAACCTTCACGGCTTTTTCAAGGTCAACACCATAAAAATCAATATGTACGAATTCATTTTTATAAGGGTGGCGTTTTGCTTCCCAAATCATGACTGGATGGGTTGTTTTTGTACCGTTATCGTCAATTTCAAGGGTGAAAACTGTAGTTTTTCCCATTTCTGAATACATTTTGTCAAGAGGCAAGGCCGGCATTTCTACGGCAACATTGTCACCCTTAGCTGTATAAAAAACACCGGGAATCATGTTTTTTGTACGGAGGCGTCTATTATAACCCTTTTTCAAACCTTCGCGCTTTTGCACATTTAATACTTTTTCTATGGACATGACAGTCTCCTTCAATAAAATCCGTAAGAACGGTAAATGATAATTTATACAAAAAGCACACTGACCGAAGAGCCTGTGTGAATGTTATGTATGGTTTTGCCAAGTAGGGAGGCAACGCTTGCCACTTGCAATTTAGGACATTTTTGCAATTTGTCGCCCAGAGGAATGGTGTCGGTAACTATAACTTTTTGCAAAGCCTCGGTGGCATTAATTCTTTCGACGGCTGGGCCTGAAAGTACACCGTGGGCAGCGCAAGCAAAAATATCCTTGGCACCATTTTGCTTAAGCACATCGGCACCTGAACATAGCGTTCCGGCAGTATCAATCATATCATCAACTATAACAGTGACTTTATCCTTTACATCGCCGATAACATGCATGGCTTTAGCTTGATTTGGCTGGTCACGTCTTTTGTCTATGATGGCAAGTCCGGCATTAAGTCGTTTGGCATAGGCTCGTGCCCTTTCCACACCTCCGGCATCGGGAGATACAACCACAAGTTCTCCTTCAGGCAAATTACACAAATGCGAAAGCATAACGGGCACACAGAAAATATTATCAACGGGACAGTCAAAAAAACCTTGAATCTGTCCGGCGTGTAAATCAATGGTTACAACACGTTGCGCACCTGCAAGCTGTAAAAAATCAGCAATCAATTTGGCGGATATGGGTGCTCTTGGGCTTACTTTGCGATCCTGCCTTGCATAACCATAATACGGGATTACAGCTGTAATACGTGCGGCACTGGCACGTTTTAAGGCATCGAGCATCAAGCACAATTCCATGATATTATTATTACCCGGTGAACAGGTGGACTGCACCACAAACACATCATCGCCGCGAATGTTTGCGCCGATTTCTACGCGAATTTCACCATCGCTAAATGTCGTGGTTAAGGATGGAGTCAGCTGACAGCCTAAATGGTCACATATACCTAGTGCCAAATCAGGATTAGCCGAACCTGTGACAATTTTAAGATCATTAAACATGATATGCCTCTGCTATCTCGCGCTTATGCGCGAAAGCGCATCGGAAAAAAAATGGCAGGGGCGGAAGGGATTGAACCCTCGAATGACTGGACCAAAACCAGTTGCCTTACCTCTTGGCGACACCCCTGCATATTATAGTGTTGTGATGAACACTTTGACTTGAGAACCCTCAAAACATGCTGCTACTCGCTTCGCCTCCTCCATGCTTGGCATTAAACCAAACATACTGGAGCCGCTTCCGCTCATAATGACTTCCTTGGCACCTTCCGCAAGCAATGATTGCTTAAGCTCGGCAAGAATTGGCCACGTCTCAAAAATTACAGCTTCAAAGTCATTATGCAGGTCACCATGTAGACACATGCTTTGTTTGTTCCCACAAGCGAGTTTGTATTTATCGCTAGCGCACAACTTTGTCAACTTTTTTTTTGCATTTTTTTCAAATAATTTTTCTTCTTGGCATCTGTCCCATGCAGCATATGCAAAAGGTGTTGAAATCATTACATCCGGACACAACAGCAATATGGGAGTTCCGGAATATGCAGCCTGAATTTTTTGCTCTAGTGGCGTAATGATTTCACCTATGCCTTGCACATTAGCCGGAATATTTTCTAAAAAGAATGGAACGTCCGCACCAACACGCAAGGCTGCCCGTTGCAGCTGTTGCGACGACAAGGCTTTGTGGGCATTGGCATTAAGCCACAAAAGCAGACATGCCGCATCGCTACTGCCTCCGCCAAGGCCGGCACCGTGCGGTATTCCCTTCTGTAAATGCACATGTAAACCACGAATTTCTTCGGATAATTCTCCGCCGGCCTCCAAAAAGGCAGTATGGGCTTTTGTTAATGTATTGTCTGTAATATCTATATCTTGCACATTACAACTCATACTAAACCCCGTACTGCTGCTTGACGCATAAAAACTGAGGCTATCGCTTGGCGTATGCAAAGGCCAAAAAATAGAATCAATGGTATGATACCCATTTTCGAGCGTACCGGTGATTTTAAGGCCAAGATTTATCTTACAACCGGCAGATTTTGTTTCAAGAAATGTGTGGTTATGCATACGTTTTTATAAAACTTCAAGGCTCAGATTATTATTGGTATATACACATATCTCAGCGGCTATAGCCATGGAATGTTTGACTATATCTTCGGCACTGGTCTCTTGTGCCCCGTGACGCATAAGGGCGCGTGCAGCCGAAAGCGCATAAGCCCCCCCACTGCCAATGGCAGCCACGCCATCGTCCGGTTCAATGACATCGCCATTGCCGGAAAGCACGAGGATGTGATGTTCATTGGCAAGCAAGAGCATGGCCTCCAAACGGCGTAAGTACTTGTCTTTGCGCCAGTCCTTGGTCATATCGACGGCGGCACGAATGAGGTTGCCACGGGTTTCTTCCAGTTTGGCTTCAAAAAGCTCAAAGAGCGTGAAAGCATCGGCGGTGGCACCGGCAAAACCGGCAAGTATTTGATTTTTATATAATCTACGAATTTTACAGGCACTGTGTTTCATGACAATGCTTTGCCCAAGGGTGACTTGTCCGTCGCCGCCAAGAGCTACTTTTCCGTTGTGCTTCACAGCAAGAATGGTAGTTGCGTGCGTGTCCATAATTAGAGTCCTCTTTTCCATATTTCTTTATATTCTTTATAGATTGTGTTAAAACGTGCGAGAGCCTTTCTGTCGCTGTTGGTGCGCACATTCTTTTTGGCTTTTTCGCTGTATTGTTTCGTTTTCTTCTTTTGTTTGGCATACATGGAACCATAAGCCAGATGTAGGTATGCTAAAAAGTTATTGCCACGCTTACCAAGGGAATGGGCATAAGCCGTATGCACTTCACTTTCTTGCGGAAGTACACGTAGTATTTGCTTATAATAGGGTTCGGCGGCCTGTGCACGACCGGTACTGTCTAAGATGCGTGCGTAAAAAAATTGCGCCATATAGTCACGGGGATCTTTTTGCAAGGCTGTACCGAGTAAATTCTCGGCACGCCGCATATCACCTTTTTTATAATGGAATGTACCGGCCTCACGCAAGACAAGGGCATCGTTTGGGGCAGCTGCAATGGCTTGGTCAAAAGCGTTTATGGCAGCCTGAATATTGTTTTGTCTGGCAAAAACCATTCCACGCCCCATAAGTTCAAGTCCACTTTTTTTGCCGGCAAAGCGATGTGTGGCGGCTTGAATGGTGCCGTACCGTCCCCAAAGCAGGGTTTGAACACGCTTGAAGCGTTGGTTGTTCACGCTACGGCGCAAAAGATGCTGCGGACCTGATCCGGCTTTGGCCAACACGCTGGTTGCACGACTGCTGATGTCGGGGTGCGTTGAAAGATAGGTCGGAACCTTTCCGCCACCGGTGATGATACTTTTTTCGTAAATTTTTTTGAAACCGCCAGCCATGGCCGCAGGGGGGTAACCGGCAGCTATAAGGTATTGATAACCAAGGTCATCAGCTTCAGTTTCGTCAATACGGCTGTAATTGAGCATGGCAGACTGGCTCGCTCCCATGGCACCGATGGCTAGGGCAGCACCCTCCCCTCCGGCCACAGCAACGCCGGCTATGCCCAGCAAGAGTGCGGCAAGCCCTAGGTATCTGCCCCTTTCAATGCGATGCGCCACATGACGCTGAGTTACATGTGCCATTTCATGAGCAATGATGCCGGCAAGTTCCGCTTCATTGTCCAGCTGCATAAGCAAACCGGTAAAAATAAATATATTTCCACCGGGTACAGCAAAGGCATTCAGGCTGTTGTGGAGCACAACGCCCGAGCGAAATTTGAAGGGCTGCGGCGGAATATTCTTGGCAAGCCTATTGACAATGCCACGAATATATTGCGTAACTTCCGGATCTTCCACAAGAGGAAGCTGCGAGCGGATAAGCACCTCAAACTTGCGCCCCATTTCCTGCTCTTCCTTGATGCCAAAGTCAAAAAATGCATGGGCATAGCTGGTGGGCATTTGCAAAAAGCTGAAGATGCACAGCATGACCATGGCAGTATATTTATGGTAATTCATTGTATATGTATCCCTCAAAAGTCAATTTCTTAAAACGTATTCAAAAAACGCCAAGTGCTCCGAAGTCTTCAAGAAAACACCAATGCTTAAATTTGAGCATACGCTTACCATCAATAACAGGCTGTTGAAAAGGGAAAAATTCTAATATTACAGCGCATTGAACATATATAAGCGGTTTGCGTTTGAAATTTTGACGCAGTAGTTTACCCTTTTTCAACGCACTAACAAACTTACCTTGCTTATAGTGCGAGGGTCAAGCTTTAAAATTGCCGTGATGCCTGCCAAACCCACGTGATTCTAATTTGTAAAAATTTTCTTGGGGGAGGGACCTTTTTGGAAA
>CAYJHK010000115.1:0-6719 GCA_964369515.1 uncultured Desulfovibrionaceae bacterium | reverse complement strand
CACTCCTTTTTTCTCAAGCCCTAGATAGTTGCACTTTCGAGTTGAATGCACGAAATGTTAACTTTATCGTTTTCCTACAGGTTGTTCAAAAAGTGTAAGATTCGAGGAAGACGAAGTTTTTTTGCGTAGGGAGTGTATACAGACATACATGACCGGAGCAAAAAACGAGTCTGACGAAGTAGATTGCACTTTTTCAACAGCCTGTTAAGCTTGGCAGTGTTTCCCCTGCTCGTTTTTGGTTGTTAACGCTTGTGTGAGCATAGAAATTCATCGTGGTCGCCGGCGTAGAATGGCCTAACTGCAATGCAACAGTTGCCGGGTCAATGCCTCGGCTGAGCATTTCAGTTGCGGCGATATGCCGTATCAGTCCGTTGAAAAAAGGCCATTTGCTGCGTCAGCGATAAAAAGCCAAACTGTTTATGTATGTCTAATACACTGCACAGCTTGACTTTTTTCGCTTCCTTGCAACTCACCTTTTTTGAACGGACTGCTGGAAATTAACTTTTTCAACAGGCTAGTATGTCGTATGGCCTTATACCTGACTTTTCAAGTCCTGCTTCTTTGAATGCTTTTTTCCATACCGGCATATACGAAAGCACTTTTTGACCTTTGCGGTGGCAGACAAGAACAATGCCGTTTGCCATATAGCAATTTAACTTTTTGTTGAGCATGTAAGATTATTTTAAACAAGTTTGTTTACAGTCAAAAATTTCAATAAAAAGACTTACAATAAATCAAACTGCTATATCGTTTTGATATCTGTCGTAAGCTTTATTTAGTTTTGGAACTTTTGCCGGAGAGTAATGACTGTCTATATGCAATTTTTCGATAAGTTGTCGGACAATCTTTACAGTTTCCGTGTTTCCCTTATTTATAAATAGCATTATTCATTTGCCAATAACCATCAGTATCTCGAATTGCTTTATTTTCTTCAGTAAGCTTAATCATGGCATCGAAATTAAGTGAGGCTAAGCGTTTTACATCTGCCCCCAGTTCCAAGAGAATTTTCAAAATATTTGGATTTTTAGTATGTTGAGCAGCAATCATAATAGCAGTAAAATCATTTTTCCCCCTTTCATTGACATCAGCCCCAAGTCTGACAAGTTCTTTGATTGTTTCAGGGTTTGAATTGTCTTTGGCAGCCACCATGAGTGCTGTCAATTTTGATTTGGTACGCGCTGTGGGATCCGCTCCAAGCTTTACTAAAGTTTGAAGTATGTATGGATTATTATTATACTTACAGGCTATAAGAAAAACAGTATTACCTTCTGAGTCTTTATCATTGACATTTGCTCCAAGCTCAACTAATTGCGTTATAACTTTTGGATTAGTAATATATCTTGCAGCTAACATAATTACCGTGTTATTTTTTTTATCTCGAGCGTGGATGTTTATTTTGTTTTGTATCAAAAAATCAATAACTTCTGCATTAGCACCTTGTAAAGTCGTCCACATAAGTGCTGTCCTTCCCCATTTATCTTGAGCATTAATATCTGCTCCATATTTAAGTAATACTTTAATATTTTTGATATCTTTGGCATATTGTGCACTTGACATTAAAGCTGTGAGTTTATCAGTGTCTCTGGCATTGACATCAACACCTGCTTTAATAAGTGCTTCTAGTATCTCAGGATGCGCTTTGGATGCCCACATCAATGACGTCCTATTGTTATAAGCTAATGCTTTTGGATTGGCCTTATGCTTTAATAATCTTCGTAAAATCTCCGGATTATTGTTCCATGTAGCCCATAACAATGGAGAGCCGCCATTGCTAATACGATAGTTAACTTTTGCTCCTTTTGCGATAAGCAAAGTTATTATTTCAGGATTATTAGTGTTCTTACTGGCAATCATAAGCAAAGAACGACCAACATGGTCAGTCGCGTTTATATTAGCTATTTTTTTTAAATCATTAACAACCTCACCTACTGTTACAGTTTTCCAATATTTTTCAGATAGAAATTTATTGCCCTTTGCCACACAATGCGTGACAAATATAAAAAAAGACATAAGGGTAAGACAAAAAATTTTTTTAATCATAACTAACTCCTTTATTAGATAATCAAAGTCTAACTCAATACGTTTCTTATATACCTAACTTAGTTAGTTGGTATATTTTTTGAATAATTCTATGATTGAATTACGCTTATGCTCTTGACTTGGTGGAATGTTATCAATGGGGGTTTTATCATCGTTATTGATAGCTTCTGCATCTGCTCCAGCCTTAAGAAGAGCTTCGATAATTGATAGGTTCTGAAATGCTGCTTTATGCAGTGCTGTATTTCCATCCCTATCTCTTGATTTTACACTAACATCCGCATCGATAAGTGCTTTTATTATTTTTGATGTATATTCGTTACTAGAATATCCAAGATGCATCATAATCAATGAATTTCCGTTGGAATCACGAGAGTTTAGATTTATTTTGTTTGTTGCTAACAGTCTTTTTAGAATTTTAAAACCTACTGCTGTTTGTTTTATAAAACCAACAGCTGGTGTTTTTCTGATGCGAAGTTGAGAGTTAGGGTCTGCACCTTTTTCGAGTAACAAGTTTACAGCGTCAAAGTTATCTTCTGATATCGCCAACATAAGTGGAACATCATTAATTTTATTTGAACCATTAGCAGGTACTCCATGGTCTAAAAGTAATTTAGCAATTTTTACTGCTTGCCTCTTACCGTAATGAATGCAGTAAAGTAAATTTCCATAGCTTGGGTCTGTTTTTTTCCTGACATGTTCTATGGTTGCACCGGCATCCGAAATATTTTTACTGCGTCATAATTCATGGCACTAACCGCTGCACTTAAAGGAGTTCCCGCGCACGACATTCGTCCCATTTGATAATAATTAACTTCAGCACCATTTTTAATAAAGTCTTCTAATACCGTTGTGTCTCGATTTTTAAAGCATGTGAAAAAATCCTTTTCATAAGGCATCATTCGCGATTCAGTAACTTCAGTAACTTCAATATTTTCAATATCTTCAAAGGAATTTTCATCACTACGATAAAACAAAAAGCGACTTTTATGCTTCATAGTGTCTTTAAAACGATGCCATAAATCATGTGATCCTGCAACAGAAAAATGGAGTCCTAACAGGCAAACGCACGTGATTCTGAATGTGTTAATACTGCAAAGCTCAAGTAGCCAAGAATTTTTTTTATGTTAATGAGAATTATTAACACATTCGGAATCACGTGGCATTCGCTCCAGCAAAGCAAAAAAATCTTTTGACTTCGAAAGCTGGTTTATACAAGAGATCTTGAAAAATGCATGAAAATGCGTTTTCTGCGTCGACTACATGAGAAAGTTTTTCTCGGTAAAAACTCATTCTTGATTACAAAAATATTTGATATTTCAACTACTAATACATACAAAACCAAAAAATTATCCATAATTTACCCAAATAGCACTGGACAAAATACAAAAGCATCTTATATTGTAAAGTATGAACGCAATATCAGGATATATAGACAGCACTTATGGCATTGAGGCTTTTGAGTTAGGTTTTGATTCTTTCCAACAAGAAAATAGAAACCCTCAAGGACGGGATGCGGCGAAAAGTTCCAGCTTTGTTGAAACATTGCAGGACACCTTGACCTTGAGCCCCGAAGCGCAAGTCAAGGCACTTGGCATGTCTTCTCGTGAAGGTGTGGTGCATGGGCATCAAGAAGTGTCTCGTTATGCGCAATATGATGAGCCGGTTCTGACCTACGATGTGCAGGGGATGCTCAACGGTGAGACCGTACATACGCCAAATTCCGAGGAGTTGCGTCGTTTTGCTCATGGTAATCAATCGGATATGGCGAGCGTGGTGGCGGTTTACGGCCAGAACGTGCTGCCCATGCCGCTTCCGCAAAACAGTGGTGCTTTCACTCCCGGTTCGTCACGTTTGCATATTAATGGTGCCAGTTTTTCCTCTACAAATTACGGAACAAGTGGTACAATGAGTAGTGGAGTCATAGGCAGTATGCGTCCGGAGCAGGTGGCTTCTGCTTACAAGACACAAGCGAATAATGCCTATCGTGACACGTTGCTGTCTCCCACAGGTTCTTGGTCGTTAGGGATACACATTAAAGTGTAATATAAAGTGTAGTATTACGTATTGAGTGTTTTGTGCTTAAGGTGCCATGTCTCGTGCACCATTCGAGGGACTTCGTTGCGTTTTTTTGTTCTTATCTTCCTTTTATTTCAAATTATTAATGTAAGCATCTCTCGGGCCGAGACTTTGCTACTGGCAACTACGACCAGTATGCAGGATTCAGGCTTGTTGGATGTGTTGAGTCCTGTTTTTACAGAAGATACGGGCATTGCGTTGCAGTGGGTGTCTGTGGGTACGGGCAAAGCCTTGGCACTTGCAAAAAATTGTGATGTGGATGTGGTGCTTGTACATGCACCCGAAGCAGAAAAGGCTTTTGTTACAGCTGGTTATGCATTGCGGCGACATATTGTTATGTTCAATCATTTCATTCTCGTAGGGCCCAGGAACGATCCGGCGAACCTTGAGGGTAAGTCCGCTCCCTTGGCTTTTCGAGCTTTATCACAAAAGGCTGAGCTTTTCATAAGCCGTGGGGATAATTCCGGTACGCATCAAAAAGAAGAAGCCATATGGAAACAAGCGCAACTTGTACCGCCGCAAAGGGAGAAATGGTATTTTTCTGTGGGGCAAGGCATGATGCATACTTTAAATGTGGCATCTGAAAAACATGCGTATACACTCACCGACAGTGGGACGTGGATTCAATTCCGGCACAAAAATCCACAGACAGAGCTGCGAGAGCTTATAGCCGATGATGCTACGCTTTTCAATCAATACAGTGTATTAGAAATACATCCTCAAAATTGTCCACGCATAAAAAAAGAGCTTGGCGCACGCTTTGCCAAATGGCTGACGTCTGCTGCGGTGCAAAAACGTATAGCCGATTTCAAAGTTCAGGGAAAGCAACTTTTTTTTTCCAATGCATCCGCTACAGGGCATAAATAGCAATGGAATTTTTCATTGAAGGCGTGATGCAAGCCGTGCGACTTTTGTGTATGGGCGATGCCGATGTTTATGCTGCCATGCAAGCAAGTATGCTTTCCACTCTCTATGCCATGGTTTTGGCTGTATTTTTGGGTTTACCTCTGGGAATTGTGTTGGGCTATGGAAATTTTTGGGGACGGCGATTTTTACGTTTGATTTCCGATACCTTACTGGCATTCCCCACCGTACTCATTGGTTTGCTCGTCTATGCTTTTATTATGCGCAAAGGCTTGCTCGGTGATTATGGTTTGCTGTTCACCCTTGAGGGTATGGCGCTTGGTCAGGCTATGTTGGCACTGCCCATTGTTATTTCACTTACCGCTCAAGCTGTTGAAAATCATGATATTCGTTGCCGTCAAACCCTACTCACCTTGGGAGCAAATCCCTTGCAATCGGCCATGGGTACGCTCAAAGAATTGCGCTTTGCCATAAGCCTTGTGCTGGTCACTGCCTTCGGGCGTGTAATTACGGAAGTTGGTATTGCCATGATGCTTGGCGGAAATATTCGCTGGCATACACGCACCATCACCACCGCCATTACCCTTGAAACTAACAAAGGGGAATTCTCACAAGGTATTGCGCTTGGGCTTGTGCTCTTGCTACTGGCTTTTGTGCTCAATGCCGCCTTGGCTTTTCTTCGTATGCGTGCAAAGAGTTAAGAATGCTATATTTATTGGAAAATATTGGGCATAGTTATGCAAAGAAACAGGCACTAAATATGCTTCCTCGCTTGGAAATACAGCGGGGTGAGGTGCTTGCGCTTACCGGAGCAAATGGTGCCGGCAAGAGTACTTTATTGCGTTTATTGGCTTTTTTGGAAAAACCAACGCAAGGAAATATCTTTTATTATGGAGCTTTAGACGCACAGCATTCGGCACAGGCACCGGGAAAGCAGGGAGCACAACCGAAAGCAAGGTCGAGTTCACAGGCACGGCTTGAATGTACGTTGCTTCTGCAAGATCCGTACATTTTTAAACAGTCCGTGCTGGATAATGTATGTTATGGCTTGCGTTTACGCCAAGGAACATGGAGCAACAGCAAGCAAATGCAGCAAAAAGCCGGCGAGGCACTTGCATGTGTGGGTTTTGATGATGAACAATTTCTCAGCCGTCCTTGGTATCAACTTTCCGGCGGCGAAAAGCAAAGGGTTGCCCTTGCCGCACGCTTGGTGTTGGAGCCGTGTGCATTGCTGCTCGATGAGCCCACGGCTCATGTGGATGGTAAGAGTGCCACTGCCATTCACAATGCCGTGCAAGCCGTGGCGCAAAAGGGGACAACTGTTGTTGTGGCAAGCCATGATATGACTTGGCTTGAAAGCCTTTCGCCAAATTATTTACGCTTGGATGGGTGTGGCTAATGTTTCGAGACCTCTGCATAATTCCAAGAACTGACAAAATACATGGATTGCGTTGTTGGAGCTAGCAGTGACTTTCGTTATAAAATCAAGTCATTACGAGGAGCGAAGCGACGAAGTAATCCATACAAGCTCCGACTGGTGTCTAATTGCAAAAATTTTGTTCATAATTACTCACAAAATTTTTGCTGTATCACCTGCGAAAAAACGTGGTTTTCCGCAGGTTCCGCCGCTTTTGGCGGCGCAAAATCCTGACGGATTTTGTCGATAAATAAAATACGTGGCTATTGCCTTTAGTCAGCTGCTTTTTATCTGGGGGGAAGGAAAACCCTTTTGCTAGCGC
>CAYJHK010000114.1:0-6769 GCA_964369515.1 uncultured Desulfovibrionaceae bacterium | reverse complement strand
GTTGAAAAAGGGCAAACTACTGCGTCAAAAATCAAACACAGACCACTCATGTATGTCTGTATACACATCGCACCTTGAATTCAATAACCTCCTTGCATCTGGCACTTTTTGAACGGACTGACGAAATTTGAGTTTTTCAACAGGCTGTTATGTCTTTATTTTTACAATGGTTTTGTGCCATGAAGTTCAAAAATAATTTCATTTTAAGCCATGTGTTTTTTTTTCGTCATGTAAACATTCAATATAGTGCAGCTTTATCTTTTATTTTAAAAAATATCGCCGGACCCCTTGCCTACCTGTCATTTAATGCTTAATTAAGATTGTCTAAGCATTGTCCTTAAGCATTAGCCTTAATCCCCTTTCCCGTTTTTCTGTATCTGAAATCAGCACTCTTTCGGTAAACGCCTTAGTTCAAAGTGACAATAAATAAGTCAAACAAGCCATTTGTTCCATAAGTTAACCTCGTTACATCACCCCCAACTCAATGAGAGGCAACCGTGTTTCAAACAGATGAATTGGTAGTATATCCTGCCCAAGGTGTTGGCAAGATAGAGCGCATAGCCCAAGATGAAATTTCCGGCGTTCAGTGTGAATTTTATATTGTACGCATTGTGTCCAACAATATTACCCTTATGGTGCCTGTGCATAATGCACTCAATGTGGGGTTGCGCCCCTTGAGTGATAATGGCAAAGCGCAAGAGATTTTAGATATTTTGTGTAATGATGAAGAGGCGACTGTGCACACAGGTCAAAATTGGAACAGAAGATTTCGAGAATATTCTGAGAAATTAAAAAGTGTGGATCTCAAAGAAGTGGCAAAGGTTGTGCGGGAGCTGTTGCTTATCGGTAAAAACAAAGAGCTGTCGTTCGGTGAAAGAAGGCTTTTGGAACAAGCTATGGTGCTTATAACTTGCGAGCTTGCAGAAGTTTTGAGAACGGATGAAGCCGGTTTGCGTGAAAAAATTCTTTCATTTTATCCTTCTAACATACAAAAGCCTTCGTGAGAACTTACTTTATTTTTTGCTTGCTTTCCTTGTGAAATGTGGTTACCTTTCCCTTGCTTCGGTAATCCTCGATGTGCTTACTATTTATGGTGAGCAGCCAAGTATATTTTGTATGATAGTTTGTAAGAATATTTGCTTGCGCATTCTAGTGAAAGAGCATACTTCATCAATAAATAAATGTTAGTTATTACTCATGTAATTCAGGGTACTATAAGTGTTCGATTTATTGAATGTTTATGAAGATATGTATCGTTGAAGTATCTACATAATAAAAAACATATGGCCTTGATTTTGCTCGGTTAGCTGTGGCTATGTCGGATATTTTTTCAGAGAAAGACTGGAAGTTGACATCTGCTTGTCAGTGCTATTGGTTTTTGCCTGTTTAGTGGGTGTGAGCATATTTTTATGAATGTTCGATAAATATTCTTTCTAATCAGTTGAAATATAAGAAGAACAGTAAATTTTAATTGATTGTTCTTCTTATTATGAGATGATTTATGAATATTTGATGAGTAAATTGTTTTTAATTCTTTGAAATATTGGAAAAACAATGATATTTACCCTATGCCTCGCTTTATGAAAAAGCAGTTAAACTCTACCGTACCATTGGAATTTTATGCGTAAGAAAAAAGAAAGCCCGGAAATGCCAGAGGAAGTGATTGAAAGTGTACTTAACCTTTCAGAACTCAAAACTAAAACCATGCACGATCTCATGGTACTTGCAGAGCAATACAGTCTTGAAAATGCAAGCTCCATGCGCAAACAAGAGCTTATATTCTCGCTTTTACAATCGTGTTCATCGCAAAACGGTGCCATTTACGGCGATGGAGTATTGGAAATACTGCCTGATGGCTTTGGATTTTTACGTTCCCCCTTGTGTAGTTACATGCCGGGAGCCGATGATATTTATGTCTCTCCTTCACAAATTCGCAGGTTTTCCTTGCGTAAGGGAGATATAGTCTCGGGGCAAATAAGACCCCCCAAGGACGGGGAAAGGTATTTTGCTTTGCTCAGAGTTACCGAAATCGGTATGGAAGCACCGGAGAATGCCAGAAATCTTGTCCTTTTTGATAATCTTACCCCTATTTACCCCAACGACCCCCTTGTCATGGAAAATGGTGACAAAAATTACTCCAACAGGATTATTGATCTTATGTCACCCATTGGCTGTGGACAGCGCGGAATTATAGTAGCTCCTCCACGTACAGGTAAAACCATTTTATTGCAATCGCTTGCCAATGCCATTAATGCCAATAATCCCGATGTCTATCTTATTGTATTGCTTATAGATGAGCGTCCGGAAGAAGTGACCGACATGGAGCGCACGGTAAAAAATGCTGAAGTGGTAAGTTCAACCTTTGATGAACCCCCGCAACGCCATGTGCAAGTATGTGAAATGGTATTGGAAAAGGCAAAACGTCTCGTGGAGCGCAAGCGTGATGTGGTTATTTTGCTGGACTCCATTACCCGCCTTGGGCGTGCGTACAATGCTGTCACTCCGCCATCGGGACGTGTGCTTTCCGGCGGACTTGATGCCAATGCCTTGCAAAGACCCAAACGTTTTTTTGGGGCGGCACGTAATATTGAAGAGGGTGGTAGCTTGACCATCATCGCCACGGCGCTTATTGAAACCGGTTCTCGCATGGACGAAGTTATCTTTGAAGAATTTAAGGGTACCGGCAATATGGAAATTTATCTTGACCGTCATCTGTCGGATAAGCGTGTCTATCCGGCCATGGACATCAACCGTTCGGGAACACGTAAGGAAGATTTACTTTTAGGCGAAGAAGTGCTCAATCGAGTATGGATTTTGCGCAAAATTCTCTCGCCCATGTCTTCCATCGACAGTATGGAATTTTTGCTGGAAAAAATGCGTGGAACCAAGAGTAATAAGGACTTTTTAAACAGTATGGGAAAATAATTCCCAAGGGTGCAGTATAAATCTTGACAAAATTTACGTAGCTTGTCCGTAAATAATATGTCAATAGGTACGCATAAATAAATATTTGTGAGGATATGCTTGCACTATGTGGTTTGGTAACAGGTCGTTCCGATTTGATGTTGTTTGTAATTTCAAAGCTTTGTACTCCTGATTGCAGGCGTAATGCCTTGAAATATTAGATTTTTTCTGTTCAAATCGGAATGCCGTAGGTTTGGTGAGATGCATAGAGATGTTTCTGAGCATGAAGGGTTATTTTTAGAATATGCTGCGTCCTTTTGTGAACATGTTGAAAAAAAGGACATGCTGGATTTGAAAATAGTCCATACCATGCGTGTGCTTGAGCATATGCGTTGCTTGGTACGGGAAGAAGAGGTGCTGCGAACCCATGCGAGAGCTTGCCTTTTGGCTGCCCTTTACCACGATGTCGGACGATTTTTGCAATTTTCCACCTATGGAACGTTCAAGGATGCGCATTCAATTAATCATGCTGTTTTGGGTGCGAAGATTTTACATAGACAAGGTTTTTTAAGGCATGAAAGCAAGGAGGTGCAACGACAAGTCCTCATTGCAGTAAGTATGCATAATCGTTACAAAATACCGCATAAAATATCACTTGAGCTTGTGAGAGTTATAAATGCTGTGCGAGATGCGGATAAATTGGATATTTTGCGGATTATGGCCGAACATTTTTCATGTAAAGATGCTCAAAACGCCGCTGTTACCTTTCATGCAAAAGATTTCCCCATGAGCTATTCCGACAATGTTTTGCAGGATGTTTTGCACAATCGTTTAGCTTCATATGCTGATATTGTTTATGTTAATGATTTTAAGTTATTGCTATGTACATGGGTACATGACATCACTTATAAAAGCTCATTGCATCGCCTTCTTGCAAGTCAGTATATTGAGGTAATTATGGCGGGTCTGCCGGATATTCCCGTTATGCAAACGGTTCAAGACCATGTGAGGAAGACTCTTTCTCAACTGACTGCTAACGAAGCAAACTTTGGGATGACTGTGAAAGGACAACTGCCAAAGCTTGCAGAAGAAAATAGCTGTTAAAGTAGGTGGTGTTAAGCTCAATGAAAAAAAAATTGTTGAAGCTTGGTGTAACCTTGTACGAACCGATTATCGGTTCATTGTTATCGTCTATGCGCTCTGAAGTTGTACATATGGCGGTAGGTCTTGGTGCAAAAAATATTTTTGACTGCTGTTGCGGTGCCGGTGGGTTGTTGAATGTCTTAGCACAGCAGGGCTTTGTGCATTGTGTAGGGCTTGACAAAAATCCATACATGCTCAATAAATGTGGGGAAGTTGCGCGCAGGGCGCAACTTGTGCACGGCGATGCCTGTCAGCTCCCTTTTGCGTCGAAGAGTTTTGACATTTCAACAGTTTGCATGGCCTTGCATACTATGCCCTTGGTCACTGCTCGGCAATTAATGGAAGAGCTTTGTCGTGTGTCACAATATTGCATTGTCGCTGATTATTGTTTGGCGGAGCGTAATATTGCCCTTCCTGCCGCCATATTGTCGCATATTATTGAAGCACTTGTGGGCGGTGAGCATTATAGGTGCTATAAGGCATTTCAAGGGCAGGGTGGTTTGGAAGGATTTTTACATAGTATGGCTCTTAATCCCGTGATGCGCCGGTCGACGCTGGGCGGTGCCGGGCTTGTTGTTGTTATTGATAACACCTAACAGTCTGTTGAAAAAGTCTGTTCCAAAAAGTTTTTTAATAAAATGTTATTTTTATCGTTTTCCTACAGGCTGTTCAAAAAGTGTAAGATACGAGGAAGGCGAAGTTTTTTGCGACGGGAGTGTATACAGACATACATGACCGGAGTAAAAAACGAGTCTGACGAAGTAGATTGCACTTTTTCAACAGCCTGCTAAACACAGCAAAGTACATATATGGCACAATCTAAGCATTGGTTTTGGGGTATTTTGACCCGTTATTCCACATTGTATGGGCATGTTCTGGTGGCCTCGCTGGTGGTCAATGTGCTGACCCTTGCCATGCCGCTTTTCATCATGAATGTCTATGACCGTGTGGTGCCAAACAATGCTTTTGAAAGCCTGTGGGTGCTGGCCATTGGAATGGTGCTGGCCACGGGCTTGGATTTTTTCTTGCGCATGGCACGAATGCGTTTTGTGGATGTGGCCGGTCGCAATGCTGATGTGCAGCTGCAAAGTTTATTCATGCGTACCCTTTTGCAGGTGCGTCTTGATGCCCTCTATACAACTAAGGATACAGGCAATGTGGGTGCCATTATTGCACGGGTACGTGAGCTTGAGTATGTGCGCAACTTCCTTGGTTCTCGCACACTTTTGGCCTTAACCGACCTTCCCTTCATCGCACTTTTTATTGCCCTTATGTTTTTCATTGGCGGTAATCTTGGCTTAGTTCCCTTGATTTCCATACCTTTTTTGGCGTTATTTTCTTTTTCCGTACAGAAGATTTTTTATAATGCCTCGCACAACAGTATGCTTGCCAATGCCGAAAAACAATCCTTCCTCACGGAAATGGTCACAAGCCTTGAAACCATACGGGCAACCCGTATGCACGATACGCTTATGCAAGGCTGGAATCAAAAGACCGCCAAGGCAGCCGATACGCATGTTCACAGCACAGCTCTTGGTATGCTCAGCACTCAAGGCCTAGCTTTCTTTAATATTTTGCTAACAGTTCTGCTGGTGATTGTTGGCGTTTATCAAATATCGGAAGGGCGGCTGACCACCGGCGGGCTCATTGCGTGTGTCATTTTATTTGGGCGAACAGCTGCGCCGCTCAATTCCTTGGTGCAGATTTTAGCGGATTTTCAACAAACCACCATGACTTTAAAGCGTTTTGGGCAGTTGCTTTCCATGCCTCAAGAAAATTTTGCGCAAGACTTACAGACCATGCCACAGGCAGCGTTACCGGTTCCTATTCAGCTGGAGAAATTGGGATTTTGCTATCCTTCCGGTAATGAACAAAGCGTAACTGCGCTCAAAGATATTAGCATGAAGATTATGCCCGGCGCAAAGCTTGGCTTTGTGGGCAGCTCAGGTTCCGGTAAATCTACTTTGGCACGCCTGATGCTTGGCTTGTATGCACCGACTCAAGGGCGTATTCTACTTGGGCGTCTTGATATACAACATACGCTTATGCGTCCTTTTCGTAATAAAATCGGATTTTTACCGCAAGAAGTGCGCTTATTTAGCGGTACGCTGCGCCATAATATAGCTCTTGCTTGGCCAAGCGACTTGCCGTATAGTGAGGAAGGTCTGCTCAAGGCCGCCACCATTGCCGGCGTTATGGAATTTGCCGCTGAGCATCCCCTTGGTTTGGATATGCCGCTTGGTGAACGTGGGCTTGGACTTTCAGGAGGGCAAGCGCAATGTGTGGCACTGGCTCGAGCGTTGCTTGGGGAGCCACATACCGTTATTTTGGACGAGCCGGCAGCGCAATTGGACGATGCCTCGGCAGAGCGATTAATCAGACGTTTGGCGCCGTATTTAAAGGACAAAACCGTTATAATATTTACGCATAAGGCGCATATGCTACAACTTGTGCATACAGTCATTGCCATGGAAAATGGGCAGGTTGTTTGGAGCGGGCCCACCGATAAAGTTCTTCAGCAAAACGGCAGGATTGAATATCGTGGAAATATGCAGCAGTAGCGCTGTCTGTAAAGGGAGTATTGATTAATTATTTTCTCGCTCTTTTTATTTTATAGTATTTTAAAAAACGTTTTGAAGGGATGGGGCACGGCATTGTTACTTGAGTTTTTTCTTGTGGGGGGAACTTTTGCTAGCGCCAAAAAGTTCCGCTCTGCTCTCGA
>CAYJHK010000113.1:0-6819 GCA_964369515.1 uncultured Desulfovibrionaceae bacterium | reverse complement strand
AGGCGACCGCCGCTGAGGCGCAAGTGCAATTAACTTGCACGTTTAGCGCCAAAGCAAAGCGTGCCTTTAAGAGCTTGACATTACAAATGTCAAGCGGAACTGCTATAATTGAGGTATTTATGGACATAGAAACTGCTGCTGCATTACTAAAAGAACTTGGACACGCAACACGTCTAAGAATTTACAAAAAACTGGTAACAGCCGGAACCGATGGCTTGAGCGTTGGTGAACTTCAGCAAGAATTGGAAATTCCGGGTTCAACATTAAGCCACCACATTTCAGCACTACTTGCCGTATCACTCATAAAACAAAGACGAGAGGGGCGCACACTTTTTTGTACTGCTCAATATGCAACGCTCCAAAATCTTATAACATTTCTTACGGATCAATGCTGTGCCGGGCACAATGGCGTAGGCATACAGGATGAACTGGAAATCCCCATAAATCATTGGAAGCTACACAGCGAAAAATAAAAAAACACGGCCACAAGCGATGAACTTAAGTGGCCGTGCTTTAAAAGCAATCTAGTTAGTCGAAGCTGAAAAACGCATTTTCATGCATTTTTCAGAAAGGCACGCTCACTCCAAATGCCCCTTCGGGGACGCCGGAAGTGAATTCCGGCTCATTTTGCGTGGCGCAAAATTTTCACTATCGTTCAAATTTTGTTAGTCGCCACAGAAAAACTATGTTTTAACGTCATAAAAATGCCGGAAAAGTACATTCCATGCCCTTGTTTTCGGCATTTTTATTTGTGTATTTTAACCAGAAAATTGTTTAATTTAAGCTTGTTATTATGTTTTTCAGTGACGACTAGTTACAAAAACCTATGACCCAAGTAACTTACTCGTTTTAGCGCATACTGAGCGTACGGCATCGTCAAATTCTTTTTGCAGACTTTGCATAAGCTCACGCACGCTAACAATACGATCAACCTTCCACACATTGCTACCGCAAAAGGCAAATCCACGCTCCAAATTGCCACGCATGGCACTAATCAATGCCATAGCTATACAATAGGGCGTTTTTTCTTGTTCACAAGTATGTAGACAATGAAAAGCGCATTTAAACGGTTTTTTACCACCTTCCCGCATATTTTTGACAAAATCACCTTCGAGCGCACGCCCGGGCATCCCCACAGGGCTTTTGATAATGGTAATATCTTCCTTTTTTGCAGCCACGAAAGCCTCTTTAAAGCGGATATTTGCATCGCATTCGTGGGTAGCCACAAAACGAGTACCAAGCTGTACCCCAGATGCGCCAAGCTCCAGAACATTTTTAATATCTTCACCGGAATAAATGCCGCCGCCGGCAATAATGGGTATGGCACGTCCGGCCTTATCTTCAAGGCTTTTTGCCACATCCACAAGCTCCGGTAATAGCGTTTCCAGCGAAAATTCAGCTTTATCTAAGTCATCGGCTTTATAGCCCAAGTGCCCACCGGCCTTGGGGCCTTCAAGCACAAAAGCATCCGGAACATAGTCTGCACGGCTAAGCCATTTTTTGGCTATAATGGAAGCTGCTCGTGCCGAAGAAACAATGGGAACCAACTTTGTGCGAAACTCTTCCTTTTTTTGCTCGCATACTTCACGGAATATTTTAGGTAATTCCATGGGTAAACCGGCTCCGGAAAAAATGAAATCAGCTCTGCTCTCTATGGAGGCCTTGACCATATCGGCAAAAGTTGTCAGTGCAACCATTATATTAACGCCCAATAATCCGGAGGTAAGCTCTCGTGCTTTTTGCAACTCTTGTTTGAGTGCACGCACATTGGCTTCGATGGGATTTTTTACAAGGTCAGGCTCTTTCATGCCAATCATAGCACCGGCTATAACACCTATTCCGCCTTCGTTGGCAACTGCTGCTGCCAAACCGGAAAGCGATATACCAACGCCCATGCCACCTTGAATAATGGGCACAGGTACACTTACATCACCAATATTTAACTTAGGTAAACTCATTTTGAATACTCCAACATTATATTTCTATAAACGGCGGAAGTATACGTTGTTAATGAAAAATGAGCAACACTTCTTTTTTTTGATATTTAAACAGATTGAAGAACGTAAGTAGAGGAATTAAGCAGTATTTTGCAAGAAAAATGGACAAAAAAGTGATAAATTACATAAAAGAATGCCCCTGGCAACAAAACCAACAATATCAAGATTGCCTGTTTTACTGGAGGAGCATTATCTCAAGCACTAGAAATATCTAGCCTTAATAAGTGATCAAAAATTAAGCTGTGAAAACGTGACCGGCAATTCCGCTAGCAAGAACTAAACCCCAAAATGTGAACACTGCGTAAACTACTTTATGGCTCTTCATGACTGTCTCCTTTTCCCCGGATAACCTATCCGGTATGGTTAAAATTAAAAACTAACTAAACTACTCAACATTAAGCTGTGAAAACGTGACCGGCAATACCGCTGGCAAGAACTAAACCCCAGAAAGTGAACACTGCGTAAACTACTTTATGACTCTTCATGACTGTCTCCTTTTTCTCCGGACAACCTATCCGGTATGGTTAAAATTAAAAACTAACTAAACTACTCAACATTAAGCTGTGAAAACGTGACCGGCAATACCGCTGGCAAGAACTAAACCCCAGAAAGTGAACACTGCGTAAACTACTTTATGACTCTTCATGACTGTCTCCTTTTTCTCCGGACAACCTATCCGGTATGGTTAAAATTAAAAACTAACTAAACTACTCAACATTAAGCTGTGAAAACGTGACCGGCAATACCGCTGGCAAGAACTAAACCCCAGAAAGTGAACACTGCGTAAACTACTTTATGACTTTTCATATTAACCTCCATGTCGCTGTGGAATTTATCACGCTTGCCTTGTTCATGCTTTGTGACTCAACGACGACTAAAAGATACCACTGCGGAAAAAATAGTCAATACAGTTTGCTATTTGTGAAAACAAACATTAGTTTGCCATTTTTACCACAAACAGAAGCAGCCTTGAGAAATTAAAAACAAGCTAATTATAAAAAATCTATTAAATTAGACAAATAGGAAGATAGCAAGCGGAGCTCTTTGTGACAAGATACACAAACGCCTCGTGATTAAAATCACGACCGAGCATTTTCCCGAAAATTTTTTCTAATTTTTTTCAGATTTTTTTACACGTAAGTCACTACAAAAGCACGTTATTAAATCGATAAGCAAAACTTAACGATAAAACATAACCCCCCTAACCGTTGCGGCCAGAGGGGTTTTCGGTGTGCAGCTTCGCACGAAATTTGGATATTATTATGTGAATTGAAGGCTTAGTAGGTCACACTGTCAGGCTCAACACCCATATTGGCTTGTGCACGCTGCGCAAAGAACATTCCTTTATACGAATAATCGGTAACCGTCTCCTGAACATACTGAGTTTCGTAGTGTGACGGCTTTTCAATGGTTTTTTCAACAGTTCTTCCGCCACGATGCCTTTCTCTAACAATAACAGTTTCTGCCGGTACGTGCACATCAACAGATCGAGTAACCAAGCGTTGACCAACTTCTGCTCTGCCCCACACCACTAAACACGCACCAACTTTTTTACCTTGACTGAGAGCTGAAGAATCATCTTCATAGGCAGGCCCCGTCCAACTGGCTTCACCAATAAGCACATAACCTTTTTCAGTCATCATCTGTATAATTTCACGGTCAGAGCCACGGGGAAAACGCTGAACTCGTGGATCTCCCGTACAACGTGCCACATTAACCTCACTAGGCATCATGACAGGTGTGTAATGCTCACTAAAGCCACCTTCCATGCACCCAACAAGCACAGAACACAGTGCCGCACCCAATAATATTTTTTTGAACATATCTTCCTCCTTCTTCATACTTTTCTGAAGCGAAAAACAAAGTAGTGGATATTGCTTCTAAAGTCAATACAGGCAAATGAAGAGTAAATATTCTGCCTATATTTTCTGAAGCACAAGTCCGGCTAAAAGCTCAACACCCCTCATAAGAGCCATTTCATCAAAACTGAAAGCTTCGGTATGATGTCCCCGATTTTTTTGCCCCCACTCTATCCCAAGCTGAATGAACGTACCTTGACCGCCATTTTTTTGCACCGCTTGCAAAAGCCACGTAAAATCTTCCGATGCCCAAAATTTATCACTCAGCAAAGGCGTCGGGAAATATCCCAAGGATTGAGCATAGGTCTGCACCTCACGAGCAAGAGTTTCGTCAGAGGAGCCTTCTATGCAATGTCCTATGACATTGAATATTTGCGAGCAATCCCACATCAGCGCACTTGCTTTGCAAATTCGCTGTGCTTCCTTGGTCATATGGGCGTTGATATTCGCTGTAAGTCCACGTGTTTCACCGGACATTGTGACCTTGGCCGGTACCACATTGGGCGCACCATAACAGTGCAATTCACCAACATTTACACGACTTTGCCCGTCTGCGTGTCGTGCTATGCCATACAAAGCCTGCACAGCAGCACTGGCAGCCAAAAGGGCATTTTTCCCTTCTTGGGGAGAAAGCCCTGCATGTGCGGCCTTTCCTTCAAAAAGAGAGGTAAATGTGGTGTTGGCTAAAAAATGCGTAGTGCCACAAATGAGCGTTTGCGGTGTTTTGGCTTGAATGCCAAGATGTACACCGAGCAACGTTGTGACGCAATCCATGACTCCGGCTGACAACATAGCCTTAGCTCCTTGAGCGATTTCCTCTGCCGGCTGAAAAATAAGACGTACTATATATTGAGTATTTTGTAAATTTGCACGCAATGAATGCAACACCAAGGCAACTCCAAGACCTATGGCGACATGACCATCATGGCCGCAAGCATGGCTGATGCCTGTATTTTGCGATGAAAAACCCAATTTCGCCGGTGTATGCGTTTGACAATCGCTCTCCTGTACCTCGTTGGCATCTATATCAAAGCGCAAGGCAAATACAGGAGCATTTTCAGGCTTTGCGACCCCAAAATGCATATCCACCCAAAGACCTGTAAGCCCATCCTCCATTTTGTCCACAAGTTTGGGATTCGCACCTTGAATAATGGCTCTTGCCTTTTCACGAGCGCATATAAGTTCGTCAGGAGGAGTCAAACGACTTTTGTCATCAACGGCTTCGCAACCCATGACAATGCGGTATTCAGCTTCTTGTCCCAGCTCATTTTGCAAGTCCATAAAAAATTCAATGATTTTACTTGTCGTTCTGTATTCTGACCAGCCAAGCTCGGGATAGCGATGTATATCACGCCTAAACGCCACAATTTTTTGAAAAAAAGACTTGCATATTTCTGATATGGTTTGCATATTTTGCTCCGCTATAAATATGGTGAAAAAAGCCAACACACAGCATGAATTAATCGTTTTGGCAAACTCCTTTGTTGTGAATTTTCCAGAGTATATGGTTTACTTTCAGCTTTAGTACCATTAAAAAAGCTGAGCATTTGTCTTGCAAGCGATATGTCAAAACATTCAACATTTAACTCAAAATTAAGACGCAACGAACGTGCATCAAGATTTGCTGAGCCAATTTGCACATAATAATTATCTATAATAAAAAGCTTGGTGTGGGCAAATGGAGGGGGTTGATAGTAAACATTAACGTTTGCTTCGAGCAATTGCGGCAACAAATGAAATGTGGCGAGATGTATGGGCAGTATGTTGTTTTTACTAGGCAAAACAATATCAACCCGCACTCCTCGCAAAGCGGCCGATTTCAGCGCACCCATAACCTCATGCGAGGGCAGAAAATATGGCGTCATAATGCACACATGCTCTCTTGCGGCAGCAATGGCACTGAAAAGGAGCTCATGTAAAGGATCCGTTCCGGTACCCGGCCCATCAAGAATAATGCGACAAAGCACATCCCCGCACATTTCTTCTTCCGGATACGTTTTTACAGCATAATCTTGAGTGCAAAAGCCAAAGTCAAGCAAAAATGCATCTCGCAATTGGCCGACAATGGGACCTGAGCATTGGAAGTGTATATCTTGTACAGCGTAACTTTCATGCGACTGCTTAAAATAATCGGCAATATTCATGCCACCGGTGAAGCCACGATCATCTGCCACCAATACCTTGCGATGATTGCGTAAATTGATGAAAATGTTCAGTGGAAACAAACGCAGCGGAAGAAATTCCGTCACTTTCACCTTCGTACCAAGCAATGCACGCCACGGCTTTGACCATGAATACCATTTACCAAGACCATCCACCAAGAGGCGCACATCCACCCCACGCTCCGCAGCATTTTTCAGTGCATTTACAAAGCTTTGCCCAACATCACCGCCATTAAAAATATATGTGGTGACATAGACATATTCTTCGGCCTCATCAATGGCGGCAAGCATGGCTGCATAGGCAGCGTCCCCAAAATACAGTGGAGTGATGGCATTGCCACCGATAAGAGCTTGTCCTGTCAATTTTCGCCCAATGGAACTCATGCTCACAAAACTTAAAGGCAAATGTTTGGTTCTTATGGCACTAAATGGATTTTGCTCGACGTTTTTCTTCGCAAGACAGCCGGTCTTGTTGCCGGCTCTAAGCTGCGCTTTGCGCATAAGCTTGGCAGCACGGCTTTCTGCTCGTCCAATTCCAAAGATAGCGTATAAAATCAGCCCAATCCAAGGTAGAAAAATGAGTGCCACAATCCAAGCAAGTGCTGCTCGTGGATTGGTTTTATAAAGCAATACTCGGCACACAGCTATGCCGATAAGAGCATATGCTACGGTTAAAGGACCAAGCTCCAAAAATGTAAGCCATTGTAATCCCATGCCGCTTCCAGATTCTTTATAATTTTGATTAATTATTTACTTGGGGGAGGGACCTTTTTGAAAAAAGGTCCCCTCCCCCAAACCCCC
>CAYJHK010000112.1:0-6819 GCA_964369515.1 uncultured Desulfovibrionaceae bacterium | reverse complement strand
GGGAGGGGGTTTGGGGGAGGAGACCTTTTTCCAAAAAGGTCCCTCCCCCAAGAAAGTTTTATAAAAAAGTAAACTGGACATTTGAAAAAAATTAGCATATGCAATGCTATCTTAAATTAAAAAAGGAGAATGCTCATGGGACAAAAGAAAATTGAACGTCACAAAGAATTAGATCGTCGCCGTAAGCGTCGTGCTGAGCGTTTGAAGCAGCGCGTTCGTGATGCTAAAGCTGAAGCTAAGTCAAAATAAGGGCTTAGGTCTTTTGAATAATGCTTGGAACTGTGAGTTTTATATGCAGTTATGCAGAATAAAACAAGCACCGAGCATTATTCCTTCACGTCAAAACTGTAATCATTTGGTTTATAATTCAACTAAATTAATGCTTTAAAAGTTAATGTTTTAGGAAACGTCATGCCCATTTATGAATATCAATGTCCTGAGTGCCACACTGTATTTGAAGAGTGGCAAAGTATTAGTGCTGCCAAGGATTTTTTTGCGTGCCCTCAGTGTACAGCCATGTCAAGCCGTATAATTTCTAATACCGCCTTTGTCTTGAAAGGTAGTGGTTGGTATGTTACCGAGTACGGTAATCGCAAAACCAATCAAGATAGTAGCTCTGCAAAAACGGCTGTAAATTCTGTTGCAACGCAAAGTGCAGATACAGTACAAGCAGTAGAAAAGACAGAAAAAAAAGAACCGGCGACAAGTCAAAGTTCGACCGTTGTCAATGCAAACACAAATAAGAGCAGTGCCGCCAACGGACAAAGTGCCAACGCTTAAATATTTAAGGATATGCTATGATTGAAAGATACTCTCGCAAAGCTATGAGCGATCTTTGGACGCTTGAAAAACGTTTTGAGGCTTGGTTGCAGGTGGAGCTTGCAGTGTGTGAGGCTTGGCACGAACTTGGCCGAATTCCCACTGAAGCCATGGAAGTTATTCGTAAAAAAGCCGGGTTTAACGTAGAGCGTATTTTAGAAATCGAACAAACCACCCGTCATGACGTCATAGCATTTTTAACCTCAGTGGAAGAGCATGTGGGTTCTGAGGCTCGCTTTATCCATTTGGGCTGTACGTCCTCAGATATTGTGGATACGGCAAATGCGGTTATGCTCAAAGCAGCCGGCAAACTTATTGTCGATGATTTACACATGTTTTTAGGTACATTGCACAAGATAGCCCATGACCATAAGGGCGTCATCTGCATGGGGCGTACCCACGGTATTCATGCCGAGCCCACAAGCTTTGGCTTGAAGATGGCCGGTTTTTATACGGAATTTCAACGTCATCTTGAGCGTGTGGAGCTTGCGCTTGAAACAATGCGTGTGGGCAAGCTTTCCGGAGCTGTGGGCACCTATGCCTTCTTAAGTCCGCAAGTGGAAGAGCTGACCATGCAACATCTTGGATTGAATGTGGATCCGCATTCCACGCAAATTATTCAGCGTGACCGTTACGCACAGTTTTTCACCGCACTCGCCATTTTGGGCGGCGGCATTGAGCGGCTTTGTGTGGAGCTTAGGCATTTACAGCGCACGGAAGTTATGGAGGTGGAAGAGGGCTTTAGTAAGGGACAAAAAGGATCCTCGGCCATGCCGCACAAGAAAAATCCCATTTCTGCCGAAAATATGAGCGGGCTTGCTCGTCTTTTGCGCAGTAATGCCGTGGCCGCCATGGAAAATCAAGCTCTGTGGCATGAGCGTGACATCAGCCACTCTTCCGTTGAGCGTGTGATTATGCCCGATTCCACCATTTTGGCTGACTATATTTTGCATCGCTTAAACAACCTTGTGTCCAATCTTGTGGTCAAGCCTGAGCGCATGAAAAAGAATATGGAATTGTCTCTTGGTATCTATTATTCGCAGCGAGTGCTGACAAAGCTCATAGATAATGGCATTGCACGTCAAAAAGCCTATGTCTTGGTACAGTCATGCGCCATGCAAAGTTTCGAGAATAAAGTACCTTTTGCAGAGATTGTGAAAAATAATTCCGAAATTTCTACACTTATTGATATGGAAAGTCTTGCAGAATTATTCAATTCAAGTTATTATCTTCAATATGAGGAAGCGATTTTTCAAAGGATATTCCATTCTTAAACCAACGGAGAGCCATAGATGTTAGAACTTAAACGCCGTTTAGCACGCATTTTACTTGAAAAATCCTATAGAGAAGGGGACTTTACCCTCTCTTCCGGTCGAAAAAGTGATTACTATTTCGACTGCCGAGTAACCGCTTTGCATCCCGAAGGATCTTGGCTTATCGGTACTCTTTTTAATAAATTGCTAGCCGATGTGGATATCAAGGGGGTAGGGGGCATGACACTTGGCGCAGATCCGCTCGTTGCCGCCAGCACGGTTATCTCCCATGAATTGGGTCGTCCATTGGCCGGTTTATTGGTGCGCAAAGAGGCCAAGGGGCACGGCACCGGTCAGTTTGTGGAAGGTCTTGGTAATTTTAATAAGGGTGATAGAGTTGCCATGCTTGAAGATGTGGTCACCACCGGTGGGTCGCTTTTGAAAGCTTGCACACGAGTTAAAGACGCCGGGCTTGAAATAGTGAGTGTATGTACTATTTTAGATAGGCAAGAAGGCGGACGTGAGATACTTCAAGACAATGGGTACAGCTTGCTGTCGCTTTTTACCCGTCAAGAACTTGTTGAGCTTGGAAAATCTTAATTTTTTAAGTAGATAGTGCATTTGGCACGAGAAATGATCATGTATAGAAAGTTTTTTCGGTTTGTTGGCCTACAACTGCTTTGTTTCATTATATTATTTTTTTGGGGACATGCAGGTATGTTTATGGCTAATGCCGAAAACTGGCAACCACGCATTCGTGATGCCGCTTTACCGCAACGAATAGTCGCCATTGATAAGTCAAAGCAACAATTTTATTTGTTTCAAAAAAATACCCCCTTCAAAATGACTCATCAGTATGCTTGCACCACCGGACAAGTGGTGGGTGACAAGATGAAAAAAAACGATAAACGCACGCCGGAAGGGGTGTATTTTGTCGATTATAAAATAGATAAAGGTCTGGATTTCAAAGAATATGGCGGTATCGCCTACACGCTCAACTATCCAAATCCTGTGGACAAATTACGTGGCAAAACAGGCTATGGCATATGGATTCACTCCAAGGGCGAAGCCATAAAACCTCGCATTACGCGCGGCTGCATTGCCATTGATCTTGAGAATATCGCCACTGTAGGGCCTTTGCTTACGTCGGGAACGGCGGTTGTTGTTGGGCAAAGCCTTGAGGAAAAAGCCATACCCGTAGCTGATGATGGTACCGCCAAGCTTTTACGCAAGAAAATGGAAGACTGGTCGCAGGCATGGGCTGGGCGTTCATTGTCTTTTTTTGACTATTATAATAAAGAAGCCTACACAAAGGCCATGTCTGAAAGTTTTACGGCCTTTCGCCGGAATAAAGAGAGGCTTTTTAAACGTCTGAAGTGGATAAATATTTTTAATAGAAAAGTACACGTTTTGGAAGGCCCCGGTTACTGGGTGACGTGGAGCGAACAGTTTTATCGTGCCCCAAACCTTTCTGTGGAAGGCATTCGTCGCCTTTATTGGCAGCGTGATGAAAAAAATGTTTTCCGCATTGTGGGTATGGAGTGGATACGCAGTGATGTGGGGATGCAGGCAGCCTTCAAAAAAGGTGAGCTTGTGGCAAGTGCCGGTAAGAGTGCTCCAAAACTTGGGCCGGCTGATGGCGAAAGTCCGAGCGCACCGCCCGTTTCCATGCCTGAAGAAGAAGTGGCACCGCAAAAAGGCCGTAGCGTTGAGGTGAAAGTGCCGCCTGTTGCTGCGCCAAAAAGTTTGATGGCCATTCAAGAATTGAAGGCTGGCGAGGGCGGGGGTGTAACGTCTGGAGCTGTTCAGCTTGGAGATAAAGGCCATGCAAATGCAGCGCAAAAGTCCTCTACACAAGATGGAAAGAATACGGCTGATGCGCAATTGATTGCTATTATGCAAAAAAATATAGCATTGTGGCAAAAGGCGTGGAGCGATCGAGATGCCAAGGCTTTTTATGGTCTGTATAATGCTGAACTTTATGGTAAAACTGCCGGCCAGAATTATGATGATGCCTTTAGCCAGCTTCAAGATATCATGAGTGCCTACTTTAATAGTGCCTTTGTGCAAATGTATATTACCGATATAAAGTTGCAAACAAAGGGTGATATTGTGGTCACTTCCATGCTACAGTGGATTTTTATGCATCAGAAAAAACCTCGAGAAGGCAGGCATACGCTGTATTGGAAGAAAAATGCGCAAGGATCATGGCGAATTGTGGCATCGGAATGGGTGGAAAAGGAACCGAGTCTGCAAGTGGCGTATTTGGAAAAAGTAAGTGCCGCCATTGGGATGAATATCGAATCATGGCGTAAAGATTGGCTTGCCGGCGATGTGACTGCATACATGGCACATTACACAGAAAATGCACGACAAGGTAAGAGAAATTTTAAACAAATTGCCACACAAAAGCAAAAATTATGGGCAAAAAATTCTCCTGCCAAGGTGGATTTAAGCGGAATCCGCATTCAGATTGCGGATGAAGGTCTCAAAGCTGATATGTTGCAAATATACGAAGGCAGTGACGGTAAGGGTGATAAAGGCACAAAAACGCTCTTGCTTGTACCAACAGCACAAGGGTGGAAAATTAAAAAGGAAGATTGGACAAAGCTTCGCTAAGTGAGAGCTCTGCACAATTCGTAGAATTGACAAAATACATGGATTGTGCAGAGCTCTTTAGGTTGAATTTTCTTTACATGCTTTGCATGGCGAAAGTTAACAGTCAATAAGGATTAGGTATGGCTATTACGCAGGAAAAATTGAATATAATTCTTATGCGAGACAGTGGCGAGAGTCGTCGTATGCGCATTCGCCGTTCCATATTTCGCTATGTTGTGATGTTTTTTTTGTTGTGTCCTGTGTTGGCTGCAGCAGCCGGTACCGCCATATATTATTTGTGGGAAGAAAGGACGAAATTACAATTGCATATAGCAGAGCTTGAAGAAATTAATTATAAAAATCAAGCCAATAGTAAACGCCTATCCCATCTTGAAGCATTGCTTAACAGACAAAAAGATGTTCAAAAAAATTTGTCGCAGAATATGGCTGCCAAAAACGTTCAGAAAGTCACTGCTCAGCAAAAAGCCGGTGAGAAAAACGGAAAAAAAAATTCATCTGATAAGAATTCAGGCCCCGAAGATATTGAAGGCCCGGGACATGCCGATTTTCCTGTGCTTGATACCAAGGAAATCATTGTACAAAATGTGACGAATTTGCTTTCAGCCAAAAGACGCTTAAGAACCTCATTTGATTTGCACAATGAGGGTAAGGAGAGTAAAGCCGGGGAGGTTGTGTGTATCTTAAGCCTTGCCTCCGGCAAGACTGTACGCCTTGTTCCACAGCCGGCCGATGCCGGAAAGTATAAGATTTCTCGCTTTAAAAAAGCTGTTATTCTTACTCAAATTGAACCCGAGGTTGATATGAGTAATGCGCAACTCATCCTAGAAATAAAAAATGAGGCTGGGAAGGAAATCTTCCGCAATGTTTATCCTATTTCACAATAATTTTAGGATTTGAGGTTTTGTCAGCGTGTTGTATTGAATGTTGCACGTATCGGTGATTTCATTCCTATAAGCCTGCCATTATTGCCGCATGATTTTTACAAATTGTATTTATGTGGCTATTGCCTTTAGTTAATCGTCACTGAAAAAGCACATAAATGACTTAAAATAAATGAGTTATTGTCTAAAATATGCAAATAAAAATGCCGGAAATAAGGGCATGGAATGCACTTTTCTGCATTTTTATGAGGCTAAAACATGGTTTTTCAGCTCCGACTAGTCAGCAAAACTACACTGCGCAAGCAAGAAGGTCATTGCGAGGAGCATGCGACGAAGCAATCCATGCTGATTACATTCTTGATTGTTTCTCTGTGTTTGTAATAGCTTTGAATTAAAGAAAAATTCAAACTAAAGCCTGAGTTAGGGCAAAAGCCACGTACATTTTCAAAAGTCTATTTTCAAAGGAAATATATGCATAACAAGAAGGAATTCTTGACACTTGATGATCAAATAAAGGATGCGAAAGATACATTGAGCCGAATAATCGGATTTGTCTGTAATTGTGACCAGAAATCAGGAATGCTCTTGGCTGTTTCCGGAGTTATCTTCTTGGTTTTAGGCAATAGAGGTGCTTTTGAAGCCATAAATTTAATTGAAACTCATTACGACGGCTCAGCTATATTTGTCATTCTTTTTACTGTACCCATTGTTCTGGGGCTGTTTTTTTATTTTTTTGCTGTATATACGCTTAGCCGTGCCATTTCAGCAAATGTGGTATGCAGCGGCAAAAATTTACGCACATATTTTGGAGATATTCAGTGTTGCGATTTTTTGTCGTTTAAAGAACAATTTACTCAATGTTCAAAAGAAGCAGTGCTTGATGACTTGCTGGCGCAAATATATGTAAACTCAATTATTTGCACAAAAAAGTACAGAACATATAATTGCGCGCTCAATTATATGCGCTATGCCATCGCTTCCCTTGTCGTCAGCGCATTTCTAGGTTTTTGCTTTTTTTAGGGTATGTGGCATTTTTTTTATAGTATTTTAAGGAAACGCTGATTAAATATAATTTTGTACATGCAAATCTATTGAATTGGCGTTGAAACATGAATTTTTATCCTAATCTTTTAAGAAATGCAATCTGTAGTTCACTAAAAACTATAATAATAAAAGCGTTTTGAGGGGATGGGGCACGTGATTCTAATTTTGTAAAAATTTTCTTGGGGGAGGGACCTTTTTGGAAA
>CAYJHK010000111.1:0-6856 GCA_964369515.1 uncultured Desulfovibrionaceae bacterium | reverse complement strand
TAAGTATTTGATAAATAAAATGTTTATGTGGCTATTGCCTTTAGTCAGTTTTTTTTGTGGGGGGAGCTTTTGCTTGCGCCAAAAAGTTCCCCCCACACCCCCCTCAAAACGCGCTCGTTGCTCATCCCTACTGGGATGAGCTGGTAAAAACAAAGCATAAAGTACAGGTATGAAAAATAAACCTATTTTTGTTTTTACTGAGTTAAGGCAAAAGCCACGAATGTTTTTATACTTGAAAACCGTATGCACAATGGGCGATTAATTTTTATACTTTTTTATGTATTATGCAAGTCTTTCGTTGAGTCTTAAAAAAGTATTTAAACAGTGCCTTCACGGAATATTCTCATTATTTCGAGACTTTTGCGCAATTCTCAAAATTGATAAAATACATGGATTACTTCACTGCGCTCGCAATGGCTTTCATTGTAAAATCAGGTCATTGCGGAGAGCCGAGCGACGAAGCAATCCATACTTTTTTGAATTGTGCAGAGCTCATATTTCATAAAATAATCGCATTACCCCTTGACGTTGGCATAAGACATTTTATTTATACTCATATATATTTTTTTGAGGAGAGTTACCCCATGTCTGAAAAAACAGAACAACATGAATTTCGTGCTGAAGTGCGAAAAGTTCTTAATATTATTACTCATTCATTGTATACAAATCGTGAAATATTCTTGCGTGAGCTCGTGTCCAATGCCTCCGACGCACTTGATAAATTGCGTTTTCAGCAAAGTAAGGGTGAAGTAGGCCATGCGCAAGATCTTCCCTTTGAGATCAGCATCGATTTAGATAAAGAGGCAAAAAAAATAACCATTGCCGACAGTGGTATCGGAATGACGCAAGCGGAGCTCATTGCAAACCTTGGTACCATTGCCAAATCCGGTTCGGAAGAGTTTTTACGAGACATCAAGGAACATAATGAAAATAAAGAAGCCAACGCCGATGCCGGTGGAGATGCTTCCAATATCATTGGGCGTTTTGGTGTGGGTTTTTACTCCATTTTTATGGTGGCCGATAAGGTTGAAGTAACTTCTCGCCCTGCTTATGGCGATAATACCGCCCATATGTGGAGCAGTGACGGTTGCGGCTCTTTCACTGTGACGGTGGCAGAAGATGCTCCCGAACGTGGCACACGCATTGTGGCCTATCTTAAGGATGATGCGTCGGAATTTTTAGAAAAGTATCGTATTGATTCAACTATTCGTAAACATTCTGCTTTCATACCCTTCACCATAAAGGTGGACGGTGAGCATATCAATACGACGCCGGCTTTATGGCGTGAGCCTAAATTTTCCATAACTAAAGAGCAATATAAAGAATTTTATAAATTCTTGACCTATGACCACGCAGAACCGCTCAGCACCATGCACTTTTCTGTGGATGCGCCGGTACAATTTAATGCGCTGCTCTTTATTCCCGAGCAAAGTCTGGATATTTTCGGAAGCGGGCGTGAGCATTGGGGGCTTGATCTCTACGCACGTCGAGTGCTGATTATGCGTGAAAATAAAGAATTGTTGCCGGAATTTCTAAGTTTCCTCAAGGGGGTTGTGGATACAGAAGATTTACCCTTGAATATTTCCCGTGAAAGCCTGCAAGAAAACATTATTTTGCGCAAAATCCAGCAAACCATTGTGAAACAAGCTTTGACGCAACTGGAAAAAATGGCCGAAGGCGAGCAAGAAAATTATGCCAAATTCTGGCATAAGCATGGGCGCATCCTCAAGCTTGGATACCATGATTTTGTGCATAAAGATAGGATTGCGCCCTTGTTGCGCTTTAATTCATCATTGCATGAAAACGCTGAGGGTATAAGCTCTCTTGATGAATACATGGGACGAGCCAAATCCGGTCAGAAAACCATTTGGTATGTGTCCGGTGCCAGCCGTGAGGCAGCTCGTCTTAATCCGCATCTGGAAGTTTTCCGCAAAAAAGGTCTTGAAGTTCTTTATCTTACAGAACCCATCGACGAATTTGTCATGGAAGGGCTTGGAAAATACAAGGAGTGGGATTTGAAAGCTGTGGAGCAAATCGATGATGAAAGTCTTAAAGATTTTGCGGATACAGAAGACAGCAGCCCCAAGGCGAGCCCACTTGCGCAAGAAGATGTGACCAGCTTTGACGATTTGGTGAAGAAAATTCAGGAAATTCTTGGCGAAAAAGTGAAAGAAGTGCGCATTTCGCATCGCCTCGAAGGAAGCCCGGCGTGTCTTGTGGCACCTGACGGCGGCCTTACTTCTTCCATGGAAAAGCTGATGCGTGTTATGCAAAAAGATGACACCGTTCCGCAAAAGATTCTGGAAGTCAACCGTGACCATCCTATTTTGCGTAACCTTTTACGAATTTATAAGCACGACAGTAAGGATTCCTTGCTCACGGAAATGGTGGAAGCTCTCTTTGATACAAGCCTCTTGCTTGACGGCTATTTGAAAGATCCACACGCCCTTGCCAGCCGCACCAATAAGCTCATGGAGCAAGCCGGTGCGTGGTATGCTGATTTGAAAAAAATCTAAGGAAGCACCGGTTAATTATTTTTCTTGAGGAGAGGAACTTTTAACCAAAGCGACAAAAGCAAGACCTTTGCATAATTCAAAAAGGCATGGATTGCTTCCTCGCTTCGCTCCTCGCAATGACTTGATTTTAGTCGAAGCTGAAAAACGCATTTTCATGCATTTTTCAGAAAGGCACGCTCACTCCAAATGCCCCTTCGGGGGCGCCGGAAGTGAATTCCGGCTCATTTTACGTGGCGTAAAATTTTCACTATCGTTCAAATTTTGTTAGCCGTCACAGAAAAACCGTGTTTTAACGTCATAAAAATGTTTAATTTTGTATTGTTAACATGTTTTTCAGTGACGACTATTTTATAACGAAAGTCATTGCGAGCGCAGCGAAGCAATCCATGTATTTTGTCAATTCTACGAATTGTGCGGAGGTCTCAAATATTCTCTTTATTGCTTGGCAAACTTTTCAATTCTGTCAAGACATTCTTCTTTTTGCAGGACAGCCATCACTTCGGGGAGGTGGGGGCCGCCCATGGCACCCAGCAGGGCAACTCGTAAGGGTGGGCCCACTTCCTTAAATTTCAGCCCCTTATTTTCCACAAAATCGTGTAGGGTCTTTTCTATTGCTTCACTGCTAAAATCGCTAAGTTCGCCCAAACGCTCGCCGAATTGGAGCAAAAGTTCTGCGGTGGACATTTTATGTGTTTTTCCAAGGTCTTTTTCATTATATACAAGGTCATGCGCTTGTATGAGTAGGGGCTGCATAGCCGTGGCAAGCTCAAGTAAGGTGTTGGCACGTTCTTGGAAAAGCACGGCTATTTTGCCTATTCTATCTTCATCGGCAATGGGGGAGCTTAGTTTATGCACAAAGGGCAGGACTTGCTTACCCAATTCTTCGGCTGAAAGTTCACGCAGATAATGTGCGTTGAGCCATTGCAATTTTTGGGGATCGAAGGCGGAAGGAGCCACATTGAGGCTGGTTCCGTCAAAGAGCTTGATGAGTTCGTCGGTTGAAAATATTTCTTGGTCGCCATGAGACCAGCCAAGGCGCACTAAATAGTTTATTAAGGCAGCGGGCAAGAGGCCGTCTTGTTCATATTCAATGGTGGCACGTGCGCCGTGACGTTTGGATAATTTTTGCTTGTCGGAGCCTAAAATCATGGGTACATGCCCAAAACGGGGCAGGGGCAGGTTTAAGGCTTGATAGATACATATTTGCCGATAGGTGTTGGCAACATGGTCGTCGCCACGCATGACGTGGGTAATACCCATTTCATTGTCGTCAATCACCACCGCTAAATTGTATGTAGGCATACCGTCGCCACGCCTGATAACCATATCGTCAAGTTCATTGACATCAACAGTCATAACTCCCTTGACCATGTCATCAAAGGAAATTTTGCCCACTTTAGGTGTTTTGAGTCGCACGCAATGCCCATGACCGGAGCCAATGTTTTTTTCACGGCAACAGCCGTTATAGCGTGGTTTAAGTCCCTTGGCACGGGCTTCTTCTCGCATGGCTTCCACTTCTTCCGGTGTACATGAGCACCAATAGGCATGTCCGCTTTCAAGCAAACTGTCAACGGCGGCGGTGTACTTTTCCGTGCGCTGACTCTGGTAAATGGGTTCCCCTTGATAATCAAGCCCCAGCCAGTGCATGGAGGCGAGGATGGAATCGGTATATTCTTGTTTTGAGCGTTCGGTGTCGGTATCTTCGATGCGCAAATAGAACTCTCCGCCGTGGTGGCGAGCAAGCAGCCAGCAAAAAAGTGCTGTGCGTGCGCCGCCGATGTGCAGGTGACCGGTGGGGCTTGGAGCAAAGCGTGTTCTCACTATTGACATAAATTCTCCTGATTTTGTGTGAATGTTGAAGAGGGGGGAGCTAGAATTTCTACCTTTTCTACGGTGGGTACCATTTTAAGAATGCTTTTAGTCACAATCTTTTTCAGCTCGTTTCCGGATTTGGGGCAGTTACTACATTGACCGCTTACTTGCAGCTTTATGGTGTTATCATCTGTGATTTCAATAAGTTTTATACTTCCACCATGTTCTTCCAGTACGGGGCGTATGTTATCCAAGGCTTGGAGGATGTTTTTCTGTATGTCCATAATATTTTATCCTTAATTAAAATGTGTGCACATCCTCTAGCATAATTTTTTATAATTGAAAACATGCGTGGGATGGGGAATAATTGTGGGTATAACTTATTGACATATCACATTTTGAACTTAAATATATGTTAATGAGGGTTGCGCACTTGTAACTTGCTGTATAACTTAAGATTTGCTTATTGTACCAAACATGATGAAAGAAGAAAATACGCAAAATCATCAAGAAGCGGCGGAGCAAAATTTTTTTGACTGTCTCACGGCCAATAATCTGTTTGCTTGCAGTTTGCTTTTGAGTAAAAAAATGTTTTCGCCTTGGCCTAGGCGTGGGCATAGTTTTTTGCAAATTCAGCCTGCGCATTGGAAAGAGTTGGAGTTTTTGTGGCAAAGCGGTTTTGAGGTGAGTGCCATTAGTCTTATGGATGATTTCATGGCGGATGCTCCCGATTATTTGCAAAATTCCGTTGAGGTTTACCGGCTACGTAAGGCTGCACTTGAACATTTACCCTTTGCTCCAAAAAGCTTTGATTATGTGGGGGTTAATCTTTTGCCGCCATTGGCTGAGCACAATGTTTTGCTTGGTTGTACCAATGTTTTTGTTGACAATGCACACAAAATGGCAAATTTTAAACAAGAGCAAATGGACTTAAGCACTCTTTCGTTGCATGGAATACTGGGGGAGGCTTTGCGTGTGGCAAATAAGGGATTGATTTTGCAGTGCCTTAATCGTTTTTCGCTGGCAGGTCTGCAAAGAAAGTGTGCGCCCAAAACATTGCCAATATTTTTGCAAAATAATTTATGGTATGCATGGCGTGATATTTACTGCGTATTTAACATGTTAGACGTATCACCACTCGCAAGCAACGTAAAAACTTCGTCCATGTTGCTTGGATTTTCCGGCACATGGAAACAGCCTTTGTCCATGCAGAAACTTAATAAATACATGGTGAATTTGCCCTTGGGTGCACTGATGCAGATACGGTTAAATGTTCAGGAAGAGCCGACATTTACCGGCTTGGGCTTACGGTTGCACAGTGGGGTGAGGGTGTAAACTCCTTTTGTTGGTACTGGAAAACACAAATATACAAATAACAATCAACGGAAACGAGTCGTGCATGACTTATAAGGATTATTATGGGAAAGCGTTTGATTATAATAGGTATTGTTGTGCTGCTTGGTGTAGGCGGTTTTTTTGGCTGGAAAATGTTTGTGAATGGGCAAGGACCTGAAGCCTTTGTGAGTACGTTGAATAAAACCTTAGTAGCAGGTGATTTGGCTTCGCTGGTAAAACTTGTTGACTTCAGGGCGCTGACGCAAGATATGGCACAGCAAATCCTGAATAATCCGCAAGTTGAGGGTGTGGTAGTTTTGAACACAAAAACCCTTTCGGGGCTTTCGCAGAGTATTGAGCAAGTTTTTATCAAAAATATACAAGGTGAGCCTGCAAAACCAAATGCCAATAAAAAAGAGGATCCCTTTGCCTCACTTGAGCCTATTCCTGTGGATTTTTCCAAGCAAATAACCGGAAAATTTACCTTTCTCGGTATGGTAAATCAAGGTGCCATGGTGACGGTGACCTTCAATCATGCACGTCTTAAAAAAGATGTTACCTTGAATTTCCTTGCGCAGCAGTTGCCTGATTGGAAAATCACAAAGCTTATGAATATGCCGGAATTATTAAAAGAATATCTTACTGAAGAAAAGAAAATCCTTGATGCTCGGAGAAAGGTTTTTGAGATGCAGCGAGCTCAAGATAAAAAGCGCATTGAGCAGCAATTTCAATTGGACGAATGCGTTGCCTTTGTGCATCAACCGAGCGGTCAAAAATACCCCTTGCTCACAGTTAGGGTAAAGGGATACAATAACGGACCTTTTACCATAAGAAGCATGACATTTGACACTAAGATTACCATTCATGGCGATGGGGGCGAGCTTGTGTATAATCACGACATAAGCACGGCGTCTTTGTTGCGAGTGGGTATAACTCTTGAAGATTCATACGTTATTGATGTGGAAAAGCATGGCAAGGAATTGGAGTTTCTCAATACTTCTACACAGGTTTCTTGTGCTGCCTTTGTGAAGTTTATGACGCTTGATGACGGTAAAATACTCTATATAGCTGATGACGATAAAAATAAAAAATGATGAATGATTTAATAGATGCGTAGTGCGGTAGAGTATCTTCATAGATTTAAGGAAACACTGATTAATTATTTTTTTGAGGGGGGAAGGGGAACTTTTGCC
>CAYJHK010000110.1:0-6914 GCA_964369515.1 uncultured Desulfovibrionaceae bacterium | reverse complement strand
AAGTCATTGCGAAGAGCGAAGCTTTGATGCAATCCATGCCTTTTTGAATTGTGCAGAGCTCTTTGGTTGGTGATTTCACGTGTAGAATGTTCTATCCCAAAAAAGTTTTCCTTCAAAAAAATCTTGATGTTTTTTGCGCAATGGTCTATGAGTCTTTGCAGACACAGTACCACTGTTTTAGGTGTAATTTTTACTTGATTGGGAAATTCGTGAAAATCGATGCTGACTCGCAACCGTAAAGATGTTCTTTTATGGACATCATAGCCGGGAACCAGCCTAAAATGCTATATATGGAAACGCTGATGTGCTGTTTCCATAGGCCTACGATGTTTAGGTCTAAGGAGTCCCTATGAAACGCTTTTGTCTATTGTTCTTGGCTTGCGCCCTTTTGTCGGCAAGCCCGGCTCTCGCCAAAGACGGTATTTTACTCGTCATGTTTGGCACAACAGTTCCCAGCGCCAAAGTTGCTCTCGATGCCCTTGAAGTTGACTTTAAAAAGGCTTACAGTTCTAAAGGCCCTGTTGTTGTGGCCTACACATCAGAAATCATTCGCAAAAAACTCAAGAAACAAGGAAAATCCATTTTCTCCGTTGAAGAAGGCTTGAATGCACTTGCTAAAGACGGTGTGACCAAGCTCATCGTACAATCATTCCATGTGGCGCCTGCGGCGGAATTTATGGAAACCGAGCGTATGATGGTGAGAAATATTGTTAAAAATCCTCAGCGATTTACTTCCGCCAAACTCGGTGATCCCTTGCTTGTTTCCAAAAAAGATTTGGATGAAACCGTCAAAGTGGTACTTGCCTCCATCCCCTCCGAGCGTAAAAGCAATGAAGCTGTATTGCTTATGGGACATGGCAATAACCATGGTCCCGGTGACTTGGTGCTCATGGCAACAGCCAATGCCTTTGCCGCTGCCGATAAAAATGTACATTTAGCCTGCGTTGAAGGTGGGCTGACCTTTAGTGATAGCCTTGCCAAGTTAAAGGCTGACAAAATCAAAACTGTATGGCTTATGCCCTTTATGATTGTGGCCGGCGACCATGCCGTCAACGACCTTGTGGGTTCTGAAGACGACTCTTGGGCTTCCATGCTCAAAAAAGAAGGTTTTGAGGTGCGTCAGCATGTGGTTGGTTTAGGACAATTGCAAGGCATTCGTGACATTTACCTGCGTCACGCCAAGGATGCCTATCTTGATTTGGCTCCCATAGTCAAGGCCGACTAGTATTCTGTCTATAAATTTCCATAATAATGTAGAATGCTTACGGACTGCAACATATCTTGCAGTCCGTTCAAAAATCGTTAGGTTAGAATCATTTTCAAAAGCACATATTAAACTGTGCTTGTTTTGAATGATAATAGATTTTGTTGAAAACTTGGCGCAATGAATGCGTAAAGTTCTTAAAAGGTAAAAAAATGAAACTTGGTAAATTATTTGGTGTAAGCATTGGTTCGGGTGACCCAAAATACTTAACTTTGCGTGCTGTGGAAGTTATCCAAGACGCAGATGTCATCTTCACGGTTATTTCCAAAAACACCAGCAACAGTGTCTCCCTAGATGTGGTCAATTCCGTACAACCAAGGGGTGAGGTACGGTTGCAAACCTTTAGTATGTCACGAGATAATGCTGTGCGTTTTGCAAAAGTACAAGAAAATGCCGACGAAATCATCACGTGCCTTCAGCAAGGTAAGGATTGCGCTTGTGCAACTCTTGGGGACGCACTAACTTATAGCACTTTTGGCTATCTCTTGGAAATTATTAAAAAAGTTTTACCTGACGTACAGGTTGAAATCGTGCCCGGCGTTACCTCCTTTGCCACCTTGGCTGCAAAGTCCTGTCAAGTTTTGGTGGAAAATAAGGAAATGCTGCGTATTATTCCATCATTTTCCTCCGAAAGTGCAGAAAATTTGACTTTTCCGGAAAATTCTTCAACTATTTTGCTCAAAACCTATCGCAGCCGGCTGGCACTCATTGAACGTTTGCGCCGTGAAGAGAATATCGAAGTGACTTACGGTGAATGTCTGGGCATGGAAAATCAAGTTATTTTGCGGGATTTAGATGAAATTGAACAACGTGAAGACGTGTATTATTCCCTTATGCTGGTCAAGAAAAAATGAATAAGGGACATAAAGTAAGGGTTGTGCCATGGAAAAAACCTGTGCACCTTACATTTTTTTTTCTGGCGCTGCTCTTTTCCGCCTATCTTATGACACATATGCCGGAAACTCGCAGAAAATCTTTGGCATCTCAAGCAATGCAAAGCCAAACACATAGCGATGTGAAATCAACTCAGGCGCAAGATTTGACAGCAAAGGCACAACCTAAGACTGTGACAACGCAAAAATCTGTGCAAAATCCAGAACAAAATTTAGAGCACAATTCCACTCAGAGTAAGAAACAAGTCAAAGAGCAATCTCTTTGGGAAAAATTTTTTAAGAAATTACAGTCTTTCACTCGCCTTTTTACCTTCGTTGGCATAGCGGCCTTCTTGGGTGCTGTTATCGAATTACGTTGCTGGCATCGTTTTTTAGCTAAAATTATGGGGAAGTTAACGCATCTAGCACGCCTACCCAATATTGTGGGACTGGCCATGCCCACGGCCTTTGTCTCCAGCGCAGCCGCCAATACCATGCTCGTCACCAGTCACACCGAGGGGCATATTCGCACGTCAGCACTCATCGCCGGAGGCATGGCTAACAGCTTCTTGTCCTATATTTCCCATTCTTTACGCATTATCATTCCCGTAATCGCCACCATTGGCTTACCGGGAATTTTATTTTTTTCCATACAGCTTTCCGGCGGCTTCTTGGTTATTTTAGCTGTATTTTTCTGGAATAGATGGCGAGTTGACCATCAAATCTCCTTGACAGACAGTGGCGTGAGCGAGCAGATGCAATTCAAGGTAACGCCTTGGAATGAAACTATTAAAAAATCCATTGTGCGTGCTTTGACTCTGTTATTCCGGCTTGTTTGCATAACCGTACCGCTTATGCTTGGCATCGAATGGCTCTTGAAAAATGGGACTTTTGATTTTTGGAATGAATTGGTACCGGCCAATATTCACAGATTTTTTCCCATAGAAGCCATCTCCATAGTCGCCACACAAATCGGCGGACTTATTCAATCTTCTGCGGTGGCGGCCAATTTGCGAGCAGAGGGTTTAATCAGCAATGCGCAAATCCTGCTCGCCATGTTGGTAGCCAGTGCCGTGGGCAATCCCATACGCACTTTACGCCGAAATTTGGCCACAAGTTTGGCAATTTTCCCGGCCAAGATCGCCTGTATAGTGGTTTTTACCATGCAATTTTCACGGGTTATTGTGGCTTTGCTCGGTGTTTGCGCCACAATTTTTTATATTCAAAACTCATAAGGAAGTTTTATGCAAATTCGTTGGCATTTAAGTGCGGCAGAAATCGAAGCGGAAAGCTTTCGCACCATTGAAGAAGAGTGTACATTTCATAAGGATATGCCGGAGGAGGAGTGGCGTGTGGCACGTCGCCTCATTCACAGCAGCGCAGACATTAATATTGTACAGCAGCTCACCTTTCAAAACGAGGCCATAGTTTCGGCTAAATCTGCACTTTTGAATAGGGCTCCCATCTTTTGTGACTCCAATATGATCAAGGCCGGACTTTCTTTGGCACGCTTGCAAGTGGTGAATGCGGCCTATACCAAGGACGATATACACTGTTATATAGCCGATGCCGATGTTATCGCCAGTGCCAAAAAACTTGGCACAACCCGTGCCCTATGCAGCGCAGAAAAAGCCCGCCCCATTTTGGACGGTGGCATCGTGCTCATTGGCAACGCTCCCTTGGCTTTGGCACGCATTGCCCGTTATATCTTGGAAGAAAATGTCCGGCCGGCCTTGGTGGTGGGAATGCCGGTGGGCTTTGTGAATGTGGTGGAATCAAAGGAGCTTTTAATGACTTGTGCCACGCCGAGCATTGTATTACAAGGGCGGCGTGGCGGTTCGGCCTTGGCGGTGACCACCTTACACGCCATTATGGAATATTTCACCGATGACAAACCTGTATTTTAATGTACAACAAAAGATCTTGCGACGTATTGAGTTATGACAAAGGAAAGTTCGCATAATACAAAGCCCTTACGCTGGGGATTTTCCACAGGTGCCGCCATGTGCGCTGTGGCTGTGGCTTCATGGCTTGAGCAATTTGTTTCGTCTACTGCTACGCCAATGTCTTCCGATGCGTCGATTTCTCAGACTACGCTCACTTCTTCACACACGTCGAAATTGTCACGGTCTTCAGTGCCCGTGGAATTTCTCGACGGACGGGTGCGCCATATTCCTCTCTATCCCGAAAAAATTCAGCACATGCCGGCAGTTCAAAAAGACGGCGGTGACGATCCTGATTGTACGCACGGAGCCATTTTTTACGGAAGTATACGCAAAGTCGATCCGCTCGAAATTGCCGAAAATGCTGAAGTCATCGGAAATGGCAATAATAACGAAATTGGCGACAAGGATTATATTTTGCAAGTCGGTGCTGCAAAGCTCATTGTTCACGCTCTTGACGGCGTTGGCATATGTACCCGTCTTGGGCTTGATTGCGAGCAGGGCAAATGGGCCATAAATTCGGGTCCCCGTACCATGCTCATTAAAAATATGCTTAAAGTTGGTATGCATAGCGGTGTATGGCGATTGGATTTTGGCGTGCTTAACGGAAGTACAATGGCAAAATACAGCCTCAACGCTCGCCTTGGCATTGAGGGGGGTATTTCCATTTTGGGTAGTACGGGTTTGGTGCGTCCCTTCAGTAATGATGCCTATATTGCCACCATTCAAATTTGTGTGCGCTCGCATCGGCAAGAAGGCGGTACGAGCATGGTTTTTTGCACCGGCGGACGCACGCAAAAAGGCGCCAAAAAATATTTGCCAAGTTTGCCGCCTTCCGCTTTTACCTGCATTGCGGATTTTATTGCCGTCAGCATACGTGAGGCTTGCGCCCATGCCATGCAGGAAATTGTCATCGCCTGTATGCCGGGTAAATTATGTAAATATGCCGCAGGTTTTGAAAATACACATGCGCATAGGGTAGAGCAGGACATGAATATTTTGCGTGCGCTGGTGCAAAAACATTTGCCGCAGGCGGAGCAATTGCACAACGCTCTTGAACGTAGCGTCACCATTCGTGAAGCCTTACTCTCCATTCCCGAAGAAGCTCGCATGAATATTTTACAGCAGCTGGCAGAGCAGGCCTTGCAACAACTGGCTCATTTCACCGGCATTGTCACTCGCTTACGCATATTGCTCTTTGATTTTCAAGGGGAATTTCTTTTTGAAAAAAGCTTAAGCATTACCAAAGCTAAGCAGCTTCCCCATGCTGAAGACGTGCAACAGCAAACTGCGTCCGCACTCAGACAAGCACACGCCGACACTCCACAAACGAGTGCACAAATTGGAGAAAATTATTTCTTGTTAAAGGATGAACAGTCATGCGGCACGTAGAGAGGGTAGGGCATATCCATGTCATTTCGTGCGGTATTGCAATGACTGCGCAGAATATGCAAAAGGCTGACACAACTTTGAGCATAGACGTTTTGCACTATATACACGATGCAGAACATATCTTTGCCTCTAAGGCTTTACTTGTATCGTTTGCGCAGCACATGGATGCGCACAAGCAGCACCTTCATCCCATTGCGGCCAAGGCCAGAGAGGATGCGAGTTGCGCTCTTGCGCTGTGCCGTGAAGGTAAGCAAGTCGTCGTCCTAGCTTCCGGTGACGCACTTTATAATGGTATGGGCGGCACCTTGCTCAGCCTGCGCAAAGGGGAAGCCATAACTTTTCATGCGCACATCACCGCATTTCAAGCACTTTTTCATAAGCTTGCCCTACCGTGGAGTGGGGTGGCGCTTTTTTCTGTGCATGGACAAAAATCCATTCCTGTGCGTCGCATTGCCGCCGAACCTTTTTCTCTCACCTATGGCGGAACGAATTTTCCTGCCTCAAGTATTGCCAAATCGCTGGTGGATTTTATGCCGGCAGCAAAAAATAACTTGGCGGTACTCGCTGAACGACTTGGCAGTGAACATGAACATATCCGTATAGATACATTGGGTGCATTGGCAGATATGCCCTGTCATGCAACATCCATACTGCTTATGGTTCCTTCCGATTATTATGCCCATATACTTGACATAACTGCACAAAATTTTCCTATTTATTACAACCAAACAGCCGCCGCTCCCATTTTAGCCTTGGGTTTACCCGAAGACCATTATGTGCGAGAGAATAATCTCATAACCGCTTCCGATGTGCGAGCCGTGATTTTAAGCCGTTTGCGCTTGCCGGCTTTTGGAACATTATGGGATTTGGGAGCCGGCAGTGGTTCGGTGGGGCTTGAAGCAGCTGCCCTCTGTCCGCATCTTAAGGTCGTGGCTGTGGAACAAAAAGAGCAGCGTATTCAGCATATGTATGCCAATCAAGAGCGTATGGGCGTTGTTAATTATCATATACATCATGCCAATGCCTTGGATTTTTTGCATAAAACAGAACAGCTCGACAATGCACACTGCCGCCATTCCGACGCTTTGGCGCACAAAGACGCAACCCGTCCCGACAGGATTTTCATCGGCGGCGGCGGTGCTGATATTGCGCAGCTTATTAAATTGAGCCTAGCAAGGCTTGCGCCTGAAGGGCTCTTGGTGGTAAGTGCCGTTACTTTGGAAAGTTTTCATGCCATAGCAAGATGCGCACCGGAGCACCGAATCGGTTTATCCAGCATACAGCTGGCGCACGAAGAAAAAATTGCCGGCGAATATCATAGCTTGAAAAATCAAAATACCATCTATATTTTTACTTTTGCTGTAAGGAGACGCTGATTGATTATTTTTCTGAGGGAAAACCTTTTGTGAACAAAAGGTTCTTCCCCCAGACCCCCTTTCCAAA
>CAYJHK010000109.1:0-7084 GCA_964369515.1 uncultured Desulfovibrionaceae bacterium | reverse complement strand
TTTTTCCAAAAAGGTCCCTCCCCCAAGAAAATTTTTACAAATTAGAATCACGTGTATACACGGCGCGGCTTGCGTTTTAATTTTTCCTTGTATTTCAACATTTTTGGACGCACTGTTGCAGGATGCCTTTGAAAAAAGTCCAACGCTTTGTAAGCAGCTGTGGAGCCTGCTAATGTTTGAATGAACGCTGTCCCGTAAACACCATAGCCACTTGCGGCACCTGCTCATTGCAAGCCATAATAATCTCATTATCCCGCATGGATCCGCCGGGTTGACCTATGGCGGTCACGCCTTCGGCCATGGCCACATCCACTCCGTCTCGGAAGGGAAAAAATCCATCGGACACGCATACCGATCCCTTTAAATCACCGCACACACTCTCGGTACGATTTTGAATATCTGCTAAAAGTTGCGCACTGCCTGTGTCGGTGCGAGCTTTTTCTTTAAGCTCGTAAAGCGACATTTCAAGTTCGGTGAAGCAGAGTTTATCCGCATATTTAGTGTATGCCTTATGGATTGCCAACTCCACACAGCCCACACGATCTTGCTCGCCGGTACCGATGGCAACAGTGGCACCGTTTTTAACAAAAATCACGGAATTAGACGTAACTCCTGCCTCCACCGCCCACGCAAAATATAAATCGTCCAATTCTTGCGGCGTGGGCTTGCGTGTATTAACGCTCACTCCGCTTGCATCCGTATGTGTTGCCGGTAAAAAATCGCACACGCTTGTTATGCTGTTCACGAAGGATTTTTGTACTATTAATCCGCCATCGCTCAAGCTTTTTATGTCAAGAAACGATGATGTTATTAATTCATCAAGCTTTGCAAGCCCGGGAAGTTGGAAAATACGCAAATTTTTGCGGCTTTTAATTAACTCAAGCGTACCTTCGGCAAAGGAAGGAGCCGCCACCACTTCAAAATAATTTTCGGCAATAATTTTTGCGGCTTCAAGATCAAGTTCTCGATTAAGTACCACAGCGCCACCAAAGGCAGCAATACGGTCGCACCAAAAAGCCTTGCGCAAGGCCACGCCGATGCTTTCACGAGACCATGCCGCCCCGCAAGGATTATTGTGCTTAAGGATGACGGCCGCCGGATACTGGGTTAAATATTGTAAAATATTCGCACCGTTGTCTACATCGGTAATATTAGTCTTCCCCGGGTGCTTACCGGCCTGCAACATATGTTGCTCGGTAATTGCCGACACCATACCATGCGCAGGCCCTCGCCATGAAATTCCGCAAGCATTCAAGCTTCCTTCGATCATTTGGTAGAGAGCCGCTGGTTGGTCGGGATTTTCACCATACCGCAACCCTTTTTTTTCATTATCAATATGCCAAGTACGCTTTTCGTAAACCAACGTTTCATCACCTAAAATGATACGCATGGTTTCGGGAAAAGTGTCTTTTTGCATTTGCTTGTACATATTTTTAATATCACTCATACTACATCCTTTTTGTTAACTTTTTTAGCACCGTTAGCCTGCATAACATAAATTGCGCACACATGCAATTTTCATTATAGCCACTTTATGACTTGGCAAACAGTTATTTATTTGCTATAACACTTGAGTTTCATTAATTTCGCATTTTTCAATTCTCTTTTTTCACAGAATTTCAATTCAATTTGGTATATTTGGAGTGATTATGGAACATCTTTTAATCAAATTAGCACGTCAGCTTGATGCCCTTGATGAAGCTTCGCTCATGGCGCTTTGGGATAATTATGCGGAAAAAGTATATCGCTTTGAACCCACAAAACGCTGGGAGGAAGCAGCGCTTGTTTTTTCATTTATCCAAGCCAAACGCTGGAAAAATCAACTGTTTAACCATCATTGGTCAAAACAGATGCGACCGGAAAATATGGAAAACATTCAAGTGTCAAATTTTAGCTTGGAAAATGAATATACGCCCGAAAAAGAAGAAGAACCGGTTAAGGCTACCATGCTGACCTTTAAGCCTAAACCAAATACTGAATAATATACATTAGATAGCTCTGCCAACATGGCTTCGTCAATGATGAAAACTTGCACCATAAACATCGTGCGCATTTTTATAACGTAAGTATTTGACTATCGAAAGCTGATAGAGTACAGAGAAATAGGCTTTAGGCATTTTTGAGTATGAACAATAGTATTTAAAGAACAGGAAAAGTTATATATGTCCAACGTAGTTATTGTAGGTGCCCAATGGGGTGATGAAGGCAAGGGAAAGCTTGTGGATTTACTCAGCCGTAGGCTGGATGTTATCGTTCGCTTTCAAGGTGGCAATAATGCAGGCCACACCATTTGGGTCGGCAAGGAAAAAACCGTATTACACCTCATTCCTTCAGGTATTTTGCATAAGGATACGCTGTGTTTTATAGGTAACGGTGTAGTTTGTGATCCCTTTGTTTTACTTGATGAAATGGACGACTTAATCAAAAAAGGGGTGGATATTGCGCCGGAGCGTTTTAAAATCAGTAAGAAAACCCATCTCATCCTTCCCTATCATCGAGCCATTGATAAAGCACGAGAAGCACACAAGCCTGCTGACAGAAAAATTGGTACCACGGGCAGCGGTATCGGACCTTGCTATGAGGACAAAATGGCAAGAATTGGTATCCGTGCCGGCGACCTTGCCGATGCCGATCTTTTGCGTAAAAAAATTGTTCATGCCATTGAGGAAAAAAATTGCCTGCTGCAAAACCTCTACCACGAACAAACCTTGAACGCAGAGGCTATTTTTAATGATGTTAAACGCATCGCCCCTCGACTCGTACCACATTTAGCGGACATTTCCTCTGAGTTGCAAGCGGCCTTTGATGATGGTAAATCGGTGCTTTTTGAAGGTGCACAAGGCATACATCTTGATATTGACCACGGAACGTATCCCTTTGTAACTTCATCAAATACTGTTTCTGCATCTGCTGCCGCCGGAAGCGGAGTAAGTCCCCATGTATTGGAAAAAGTTATTGGCATTACCAAGGCTTACACCACAAGAGTCGGTTCCGGGCCTTTCCCTACGGAATTAACTGACGAAACCGGTGAATTTTTGCGCAAAAACGGGCATGAATTTGGCGCAACCACCGGACGTCCTCGCCGTTGTGGTTGGCTTGATATGGTCATCGTGCGTGAGAGTATTCGCCTCAATGGTTTCACCGACATAGCTCTCACCAAACTTGACGTATTGCAAGGACTTGACACATTGCATATTTGTACCGGCTATAAATACCAAGGCGAGATTATTAACTATCCTCCACAAGAAGAGGGTGCGCTTGCCAAGGTTGAACCCATATACGAAGCTTTACCCGGCTTTCACGAAGACATTACCGCTTGCGATAGCTTTGCTGATTTACCGGCTTCGGTGCGTGCCTATATCGAAAGGATTGAGGAATTGAGTCAGGTGAAAGTCAGCATCGTGTCTGTTGGCCCTGAACGTGACCAAACCATAATGCGCTAAATATTCACATGCTTAAGAATATGACAAGTGGGGCACCGACCCCGCCCCCGAAAACTGCACCGAAGACTGCGTCAAAAATCGGGACAAAAACTGCAACAAAAGCCGAGTCCGGAGCGCAAAGCGTTTCGAAAAGAAGTAGCAAGGACAGCGAAGTCCCCATATACAGCGCCGAAGATGTTAAGCGTACCTATGCGCCTGCCCTGCATGAACATCTCGCCGGTGCACGCATTGCACTTGCGCAACTTGCCGTAAAGGCGCCGCAGGTTTTGCTCCTTGAAGGAGGCGTCGAAAGCCAACGGCAGGCCATGGCGCTATGGTGGGCAGCAGCACAGCATTGTCAAAACCGCCAACCGGACGGTCAGCCCTGTTGTCGTTGCACAGCTTGCTTGCACATCGGCGCACGTATTCATCCCGACGTACTTGCTTATGACGGGCGCATCTCCAACACGCTCGACGAAGAAAACCCCGGCCCCATACGTGCGCTCAACAAACAAAATGCGGTCATTCTCAAGGGAAAATTGGGAGATACACCACGCAGTGGGTTAAAGCGCATTGTCACCATTTGCGGCGTGGAGGAAGGCTCACGCAGTGCTGCCGCCAATGCATTGCTCAAAGTTCTCGAAGAACCGTCGCCGGTAAATCTCTTTGTCTTACTTACCGCACAGCGAGAACAAATTCTTCCGACCTTGGTCTCTCGTTCCTTCGTCTACACCTTGCCGTGGCCGGATACGCACTTTGTTGCACAGGAGCTTCGGGTGTGGGAAGAGGCTCTGGCTATGTTTTTGCACAGCGGACGAGAATGGTGGAAAATGACCTCAACCAAGGGGGCTGTCACCACAGAAATAGCCCTGCAAGTGTTACTATTATGCCAGAAACGACTTATCAGCACCATTACCCCCGGCGAAAAGTCAGCTACCGGCGCACTTTCGGCGGTGTTCACAAAGCTTAACCCTCAGCAACGTCTTGCACTTTCGCAAATGTTGGATGCGTCGCATGAATGCTTGCAGTATAATGTTACCCCTGCACGGGTGCTGGACAGCTTAGTAGTCAACATATACAACCTCACCCGAGCAGTGCGTTGAATGCCGAAAAAACACCTAAAAAAATTTCATCTGCCTATGCACACCTAAGATTGCGGTTGCTTGGCTTGCTCTTGCTTGCTCTTGCGTTTTCCGTTTTATATTTTGCCGAAAAATATGTTTTAAGCGAAAGCAATGTCCTTGGGGATGTGGCAAAAAATATTGTGCAAATATCCAATATCCATACGCTGAATAGTGAATTTGACGGAAAAATCGTCTATGCTCAAGGACGTGTTACCGCAAGTGAGCTTGTGCATGACAGTCTGCTTGGTCTTGAAGCCAAGGGGCTTGGGCTTGTGCGCCGGGTGCAGTATTTTCAGTGGGAAAAGAGCGCTGAGGGTGCAAATGAGCAAGACGGTACACGTAAGGAAATCAACGGCGACCGATATATAAAATCTTGGATGGATGAACCACAGAGCTTGATTAATGACGAGAAAAATAATATTTTAATTTACGAAGTGGAAAACGCAACTTTGTATGCGCAGCAAGCACGGCTGGGCGCATATAAAGTTGTGAAAAATATAGTGCAAAAAATTGAAAAAACAGTACCATTTACGCCACAACTTACTCAAGACGAGCTGGAAAAATTGCATATTGCTGTGTTGGCAGCTTCGGAAAGAAGCGATGAACGCTCCGAAAGTATTGAACAATTTTATGATGACTGGAACAACGGGCGTGAATATCTTTTGGCACATATGCAGGGCAATGAAATTTTTTTGGGGGCGAAGCGTGAAAATCCGGCTGCCGGCGATGTGCGTATTTCCTTAGCTCTTATAGCTGAGCAAGAGGTCAGTGTCATTGCCAAGGTGAACAGAGATAGGCTTGAGCCATTTAAGACAGCGAACGGAAAGGAAACTTTCATATTGGTACCCGGTAAGGTTACTTTGCAGGATATGCTTTTGCGTGTGCAAGAGACACATGATGTTGCTTTGTGGATTTTGCGCCTTTTATGTGTTGCGGGTATGTGCGTTGCCTTGCGTATGCTCTTAACAGTGCGTTAAAAAAGTACTATCTGCATCGTCAGGCTCGCTTTTTACTCCGGTTACGTATGTTTTTTGGATACGCGCCCTTCGTAAAAAGCTTCGCCTTCCTTGCATCTGGCACTTTTTGAACGCACTGTAACTAGTTAAAAAAGTACTATCTGCATCGTCAGGCTCGCTTTTTACTCCGGTTACGTATGTTTTTTGGATACGCGCCCTTCGTAAAAAGCTTCGCCTTCCTTGCATCTGGCACTTTTTGAACGCACTGTAACTAGTTAAAAAAGTACTATCTGCATCGTCAGGCTCGCTTTACGAACAGCTGTAAAAAATGGAATTTTTCAAGCGATTTTTACCAGTCTATGAAAATAATGCTAACGAATATCATGAAAACCCTTAACAAGTGAGAAAATTATGGATAATGCAAAAAATGCAAATATTGAAGCTTTACCCATCATGGATGGTCAACTTCCTACCATAAGCGAGCAAAATATAATAGCTTTGGCAAACAGCATAAAGCTTGATGACCCTTCGCTTGACGTGACCTACGGTACGAAGACCATGCAAGAAATCTCTCGTTTTTCCGATGACTTGCTTTCACGTGTAAAATCGAAGGATGCCGGAGAAATCGGTGAGAGTCTTAGCAATCTTATGTTTAGTGTCAAAGATCTTGATGTGGGCGAAATGAATAAAGAACCGAGCTTTTTGGAAAAACTTCCCTTCATTGGTTCTCTGTTCAATCAAGTGGAAAAAACGGTGGCCAAGTTTCAAACGCTTTCCGAGCAAGTTGCCGTCATCAGCGATAAACTTGAAGCTTCCATGGTCGGTCTCTTGCACGATATAGAAATACTCGAACAACTATATAATCACAATGCTAATTTTCACAATGACTTAACATTGTACATTGAAGCCGGTAGGAAGAAATTACACGAGGCAAAGACTGTGGAATTGCCAAGATTGCAAGAGGTGGCCGCTCAGTCCGCCAATACCATGGAAGCGCAAAAAGTACGTGATTTTTCGGAGCAAATCAATCGCTTTGAGCGTCGTTTGCATGATCTTGATATTTCACGCACCATAACCACGCAGATGGCACCGCAAATCCGCCTTATTCAATCCAATAACCGAGCCTTAGCACAAAAAATACAAACGTCAGTGCTTACAACCATTCCCATCTGGAAAAATCAAATGGTGCTTGGACTGTCTTTGCAAGGCCAACGCTCCGCAGCTGCATTGCAAAAAGAAGTGGCGGATACCACCAACGATATGTTGCGCAGGAACGCCGCCATGCTGGAGCAAACAGCCATTACTACCTCCAGAGAAGTAGAACGTTCCATTGTAGATGTGGAAACGCTGCGTGAAGTACATACGAAACTCATTTCCACCATTGACGAAACCTTACGCATCGCCCAAGAGGGACGCAGTAAACGTGCGGAAGTAGAAAAGGAATTGTCAGGAATGGAAGTGGAGTTGAAGCAGTCGCTTATGGCACTTGCCTCCAAAAAACAGCAACAGAGCATTGCCGGAGCTTCCACGCTGCCAGTGCGTTGAAAAAGTACCATCTACTGCGTCAGTTAAACAATCCAAA
>CAYJHK010000108.1:0-7133 GCA_964369515.1 uncultured Desulfovibrionaceae bacterium | reverse complement strand
CAAAAAGCTTCCCCTTCCCCCCTCAAACTCCTCCCATCCCCTCAAAACGCTTTTATTATTGTAGTTTTTAATAAAATAAAAATTGAGGTTCTTAAAAGATTAGGATGAAAGTTTATGTTTCAACCCTAATTTAATAAACTTGTGTTTATAAAATTTTATTTGATCAGCGTATCCTATAAAATCCGGTTAAACACAGCTAACCTTAAGTGAAACGCCAGTTTTTATAATATTTTTGTTGACATACGATGGTATAAAGTGCATATTTTCATAAAAAAGGGGGCTTTATGAAAATATACGACCAACACGTACATACATTTCTTTCCAGTGATTCCCACGAACAATTTGAAAAGTATCTTCAAAAAGCGCAAGAGTTACAGTTTACACATTTTGTAAGCACCGAACATCTGGATTTATCCTGTATTGCCCTTGGTGAGGACGATCTGCCGGATTTAGCGTTACAAAAAGAAATCTGCCAAACATTACAGGAAAACTCTTCCCTAGAAATTTTAAGAGGCATAGAGCTCGGTTATAAATTTTCTAGGCTCAAAGACATAGAACATATAGTAAACTCTCAAAATTTTGATGTCATCATCATGTCTATACATGAAGACGAATATGCTCAATGCGCCAGTTCTGAGTTTTTAGCAAATAAGAGTCCGGACGAAGCCTACTCTGCGTACTTAGATCTGTATCTCCATATGTTAAATCATTGTTCTTGTTACGATATTGTAGGGCATATCGATTTTCTTTTGCGTTATATGCCGCCTGCTCATATAGAAAAGCATAAAGCCAAATTGTGCAAGCTTTTTCAGCTCGTTATAGCCAAGGATAAATGCCTTGAGTATAACACCCGTTTTTTATATCGGCACAATGACGGTGAAATACTCAACTATTTATTTTCCTTATATTTTGCATGTGGTGGCACAAAGGTCTGCCTTGGCAGCGATGCCCACAGCATTCACGATTATGCAGCCTCTTTTAACGTGGCAATCCAAATGCTTAAAAATATAGGCTTCAGCCATATCAGCACATTTCAAAAACGCCGAGAAACGCTTATCCCCCTTTAAACTCATCCTAGCTTTGCGAAATTTTTTCCCGCAAGGACAATACAGCTGACGGTGTTACCGAAAGTTCATCCAGCCCGATTTCATTGAAAAAACCGGTCAGTTTAGTATCGTAAGAAAGCTCTCCGCAAATACCTGCCCAAATACCATTGGCATGAGCATTATCACAAACCATCTTAATCATACGCAAAATAGCCTCATGATGCGTGTTGGTAAATTCAGCAATGCTGTCATTTTGCCTGTCCACCGCAAGTGTATATTGCGTTAAGTCATTGGTTCCCATGCTGAAAAAATCCACTTCTTTGGCCAATAAATCACTAATCATCACCGCAGCCGGCGTTTCAATCATGATGCCCACAGGAATATCACCCTTATGAGCTATGCCTTTACTGCTCAGTTCAGCCTTCACTTCTTCAATAATAGCTTTGGATTGGCGTACCTCTTCCACAGAAATAATCATGGGCAACATCAGATAAATATTTCCATGACAGGCGGCACGGAAGATGGCACGCAGTTGTGTCTTAAAAATATCCGGTCTGGTGAGGCAGATGCGTATGGCACGCATACCCATGGCAGGATTTTCTTCCTTGGGTAAATTAAAGTAATCCGCCTGTTTATCGGCTCCAATATCGAGGGTACGAATGATGACAGGCTTATCGCCCATCTTTTTGGCAACGCTACTGTAGGCAATATACTGTGTCTCTTCGCAAGGATAGTCCTTACTCTCAAGATAGAGAAACTCGCTTCTAAACAGCCCAATACCCTCGGCATCATTTTCAAGCACAGCCTCCACATCGGCCACACAACCGATATTGGCATAAAGCTTGATTTCACGTCCGGATTTCGTAACGGTTTTCTTACCTCTAAAAGACTCTAACCGTTGCTTTTCTTCAGTTTGTTCTCTTAATTGCTCTTTTTTCTGCGCCAGCGTCTTTTCGTCGGGATCAATGATGACTGTCCCCTCTTCGCCGTCAATAATGGTCAAAAAGTTGTTGTATTTTTTATCAAGGGATTCTTTGAGACCTATGACAGCCGGCAAGCTCAACGTCCTTGCAAATATGGCCGTATGTGAATTTTTACTGCCTTGCGCAGTGGCAATGCCAAGCACTTTTTCCCTGTCAAATTGCGCCGTTTCGCTGGGCACAAAGTCCTCGCCTGCGTAAATATATGCACCTTCATGGCTGTCAACGCTCTGCTTATTCAAGAGAATTTCCATGACACGCCGTGAAATGTCCTGCACATCCAAGGCTCTGGCCTTCATGTATTCATCGTCCATTTCCGCAAACATTTGCGAAAATTGCTTGGCGGCTAGACTCACAGCATAAGTTGCATTGGCTTTATTGGTGGTGATTTCGGTGGTTATGGCTTCGCAATAATCCAAATCATCCAACATCATTTGGTGAACCTCAAAAAGTGCAGCATTTTCTTCGCCAAGCTTTTCCTTTGTTTTTTGCGCGATAATCCCAAGCTGCTCTATGGCTTTGAGCCTAGCCCGTTCAAAAGCGGCCAGCTCTTCTTCCACATTTTCTATGGCATAAAACTCTACATCTAAGTCCAACTGTGAAGGAAAATAGATATTTCCTATGGCAATTCCCTTGGAAACGCCCTTACCTTGCAATATAATCATCGTAACTCCCAACCAGATATTGTTAGCGTGATTTAAGGGTTTGTTAAAAATTTCACAAAAATCATTTTTAAAAATAATTTGACAAAAATTCCGACTCTGAGCATACGTTGGAAGCGACAAGATCATGGATCGTCAAGATATACTATAAATCAAGGCGTCAGTAAACCGATGCTTTTCAACAAACTACTGCATATCAGCGCATCAGGAATTTAAGCCAACAATTGTATTTACAAGTTGTTTTCCAAAAATTCCTTGGCCATGGCGCATACGGCATCCGCATCGTCACCTTCGGCACTGATGATGATTTCGTCGCCCTTCTTGGCAGCTAAAGCCATAACAGAAAAAAGCTTTTTCCCGTCAGCTTTTTTTTCACCCTTTTGAATGGATATTTGCGAAGAAAACTTCTGTAGTTCTTTTACGAAAAGTCCGGCAGGTCTTGCATGGATACCTTGTTCATCTTTGATAACATATGAAAATGATGGCATAATTATTCCTTTTAATGCTGGGTAAAAATGTTTCGTTATACGTCCACTTTTTCACTTAAATAAATTTTTGGAGAAAAAGAAAACTGTAAGCAGAACTTCATAACTATTTGATAAATAGATTACTTCTAATTCGTTGATATATCAGAAAAAAGATGACATTTGTCTATCTTAATGAAGTATGCTCTTTCGCTTGGCAGAGTCAACTGAAGAAAAAACTTTATCCTACAACTCATAATATCGTATATAATAATTTTATCGTTAGTGTCAAGATATCAATACGTCATTTTTCATAATACATCACGTCTGGATTTCTAAAGAAACGCAGATTAACTAAACTTTTACGAATTGCAGCATCGCTCCGCTCATCGCAATGATTTGATATTATAATGAAAATCATTGCGAACGAAGCGAAGTAATCCATTTTTTTTATTTAATCAGTGTCTCCTTAGCTACAAATATATTTGCATATAGCTTACACTCTTAATGTGAGCTCACACATACTGCATATGCAAAATAAAATCAGAAGCGTTACACACCAAAAGAACAATGTGGATATATACAGCTTTTACATTCCATACACAGGCCGCCATGTCCAAGGCGTGCAAGGTCAAGGCGTGTTATGTCCACATTGGCCAAAAGTTGCGGCAAAAGCACATCAATGGCTGTGGTTTTGAAATACAATGCACAAGCCGGAACTCCAAGCACTTGCGCCGTGCCGATTTTACCCACGAGTGTCATGGTACCCGGAAGCATGGGAAGTCCGTATAATGTATCACAAAGTCCTGCGTCCAAAAGCCCTTTGCGAGTAACATCGTCAGGATCGACGCTCATGCCGGCAGTGGTCACAATAAGGTCGGCACCTGCCGCCAGCATTTCCTGCACCGCTTGGCTTATGGCGAGGGCATCATCCGGAACAATCTTTTCCAAAACCACACTGCAATCCAGTGCTTGCAGCTTTTTTGTAAGAATGGGAGAAAATTTATCCTGAATAATTCCGCTAAAAACTTCTGTACCCGTAATGAGTAAACCGGCCTTGGCCTTGCGCATGGGGACAACGTTGAAAAGCGCGCCTTCCTCAAGCACCGCAAGCGCCTTAATAAAATTGTGTTTTGCAAGGTAGAGCGGAATGGCTCTGCTGCCGGCTATGCGTTCGCCCTTCCTTACCACACTGTTATGGCGCCTTGTGCTGCACATGACATCCGGCACAAGATTAAAACGTTCGAGTCTGTCCACATCCACACGCAATAAACCGGCCTGCGTGGCCTGAAAATTAATTTTACCTTCAGCAGGTTCACCTTCAGCACCAACACCAGTTCCCGGTAAATATTCGGCAAATTTTTGCACAGCACTGTCTTCATGTACCCAATCTTCAAGTTCGGCATTATTTTCAAGCGTATAAATATTGCTACGCCCCATCTGCTGCAAACGGCACACATCGCCCACATCCAAATACTGACCGGCCTTAAACGCCGCCTGTTTGCTGTCTTTAGACCTATCGCCGCCGTCATCCTTGGTTATTTGTGTCATGTCGTGCAAGGCGTGCTGCCCAAGACTTTCCTCCACAGGCACAGCCTTAAGCGGTGCTGCACTGACAATAGCATCCGCCGACGCCGTGGGCGCATAGGGAGAGCCGCCTTGACACGAAGGGCAAATGCCGCCAAGGCTAGCCGGATACCACTCATGACACAAAGGACAGGGAACAACCCTACCCTTCCCCTTATGTCCCAAGGCTTGCGGTAAAACCTGCACGGGGCGCAAGGATAAAATCTTCTGACCTGCCGCCTTGATTTCTGCCTGCAAACGTTCCGTATCTTGTTCTTTTTTGGGCTTTTCCTTAAAGAACCACGAACGGATTTCGGGATAATCGGTCAACTTGTTTGGGTCCAAATGCACACGCACGCCCTGCCCGTTAAATTTATCAAAAAAACTTGCTGCATACAAGCCAAAAGGATGAATTCGTAACCAACCATTTCCAATGGTGCAAGGCGTCAACATTTGCACCGCATCCGGAAGGCACTGACCCGTTTCACTAATAACATCAAATAACGTCCCCTCCGGCAAGGCCGCTCGTGCCATCTCCACCATATAACCCGCAATAATTAAGCCGGGAGCAGGATAACCGTGAAATTTCCGTGCCTCTTCCATAAATTCATCGTGCGAATAAGGACCAATGGCCATGCAATACTCTCCATTTACCGCAAAAGCAGTGTTTTTTTGGGGGGTAAAAGTTTTGAAAACGCCATATCTACTGCACCAAAAACAATACCCACACACACAGTTAAGACAACTTCTTCATAATAACATAGCTTTCCACACAAAGCAAATGCATATTTATCAATCCGTTAAAAATTAATCGAAACTTACCTTAAAAAAAACTTGACAAAAGTTCAAAAATTAAATATTAAGAGATGTCTATTTTCAATAACAATCACAAACGCTTACGAGGATAGTATGCCTATAAACTTTGGCAAAGCCCTGACCTTTGACGATATCTTACTTCTTCCCGGTTTTTCGGACGTAACCCCCGACCTTGTGGACATTGGATCTTATCTCACAAAATCCATTCCACTTCGCATCCCCCTACTCTCGGCTGCCATGGACACGGTGACGGAATCCGCCATGGCCATTTCCCTCGCACGAATGGGCGGTATCGGTATTGTACATAAGAATATGTCCATCGAACGCCAACGCCTACAAATCGAAAAAGTTAAAAAATCCGAAAGCGGTATGATTTTGGATCCAATCACGGTCAGCTCCAATGATAAGGTGCAAACAGCACTGGACTTGATGGCGGATTACCGTGTTTCCGGCCTACCTGTGGTGGATGACGGTCAACTTGTGGGAATATTAACCAATCGTGACGTGCGTTTCGTGGAAGATGGCTCCTCAACATTGGTACGTGAAATGATGACTTCTCAAAATCTCATCACCGTACCCATGGGAACTACGCTCAATGAAGCTCGTGAACACCTCCACGAACATAGGATTGAAAAACTGCTGGTGGTCGATGCCGATAACGGTCTGCGTGGACTTATCACCATGAAAGATATTGATAAAGTGCAAAAGTATCCCACATCTTGTAAGGACGATAAAGGGCGTCTGCGTGTGGGAGCTGCCATTGGCGTTGGCGATATTGAACGAGCCGAACAATTGCTCGAAGCCGGCGTTGATGTGCTTGTTCTTGATTCAGCACACGGACATTCCAGCAACGTCCTGCAAACAATACAAAAAATTAAATCCGCCTTCCCCAACTGCCAACTCGTGGCGGGAAATGTGGGCACATATGAAGGCGCCAAGGCCATCTTCAAAGCAGGTGCCGACACCGTGAAAGTCGGCATAGGCCCCGGCTCCATCTGCACAACCCGTATAGTTGCCGGCGTTGGTGTACCGCAAGTAACCGCCATACAGGAAGCCACCCGTGCCGCCAAAGAATTCGATCGCTGTTGCGTAGCCGACGGCGGGATTAAATTCTCCGGTGATATCGTCAAAGCACTCGCCATGGGCGCACATACCGTCATGATAGGCGGACTCTTCGCCGGTACGGAAGAAAGCCCTGGCGAAACCATCCTTTACCAAGGACGTACCTACAAAATCTATCGGGGTATGGGCTCCATCGACGCCATGAAAGAAGGCTCCTCCGATCGTTACTTCCAAGGAAACACCAAAAAGCTCGTGCCTGAAGGTATAGTAGGCAGAGTACCATACCGAGGCGGCGTCATGGAATCCATTTACCAACTCATGGGCGGACTGCGCTCGGGAATGGGCTATGTAGGTGCCAAAAATCTCGAAGAGTTACGAGAAAAAACTCAATACTGCGAGATTTCCGCTTCCGGTTTGCGTGAAAGCCATGTGCACGATGTCATCATCACCAAGGAAGCTCCCAACTATCGCATAGACAATTAAAGATGTCTGCACAATTCAAAAAGGCATGGATTGCTTCGTCGCTTCGCTCCTCGC
>CAYJHK010000107.1:0-7138 GCA_964369515.1 uncultured Desulfovibrionaceae bacterium | reverse complement strand
CAACGCCAAGTCAATAGATTTGCATGTACAAAATTATATTTAATCAGCGTTTCCTTAACGATAAATTCTTTCAAGCACGGAATTTTCCGAACATTCAATGGCATCACGATAGTCGGTAATGGAAATTTTTGCTTTTTGTTTTAAGACATTGAATTTTCGAGTCATGGGTTTTACATATTTTTCAATGACAATGACGCTGTCATAAAAAGCGATTTGCGCAACTTCTGTGCTCAATTTTTTGAAATAGGGTAATTCTTCATTGAGATTAACGTGCTCACTTTCGCTTATCCAATTAAAGTTCACCACATCTGTAATGTTCTTAAAATATTCCATATGTGACTGCTTATTTCTAAAGCCGCCCTTATATTCTTTCCAGTAGGACGTATGCACATCTTCAATAATGTATAACCCGCCCGATTTTAACTTAGGGAATAAAAGTTCAAATGAATTAATGACATCATCGGGCAAATGTGAAGCATCGTCAATGATGACATCAAACTCCTTCTGAGCCAAATTTTCCTCAACAAATGCGGCGTCTGCCGCACTGCCAAGCAGAAAGTTAATGCCGTCACTTAACGGAATTTGTTGGCAGCGAGGGTCAATGTCCACCCCTGTAATGGTGGAACCCTCAACAAAATATTTTTTCCACATTTCAAGGGAACCGCCGTTTTGCACACCAAGTTCAAGCAAGTCGATAGTTTGATTGTTCTTTACATATTGCGAGAGATAGCGTTCATATATGGGGAAAAATTGTTCCCATTTTGCGCTTAACAGTTTAGATTTCTTGAATACCTCAAATAAGGAAGTGTAGGAGGCAGTGGAAAAAGTTGTATAGTCGTTTATATTTTGCTCTAAATAGCAAATTTTTTTGAGATTTTCTTTCATCCTTGATGAAATATCACCGGCAAGCTTTTCTAAAAACAGACTGTCCTTTTCCAGTTGGTATTTCAAATCTTGCAATTCTTTAAGCGTTTCTTCTCTACGATTTGAAGATGTATACATCGCTAATCCATATCCCTTTATGTGTTAATGTTATAAATTTTAATCATTTAATGTAAACATTGTATTATTAAGACAAAGTGCAAGTTTTTCTTGCGACGCCCCATATAGCAGTCCGTTGAAAAAATCTGTTCCAAAAAGTTTTTTAATAAAATGTTAACTTTATCGTTTTCCTACAGGTTGTTCAAAAAGTGTAAGATACGAGGAAGACGAAGTTTTTTTGCGTAGGGAGTGTATACAGACATACATGACCGGAGCAAAAAACGAGTCTGACGAAGTAGATTGCACTTTTTCAACAGCCTGATAGCAGTCCCACTTGACATTTGTAACGTCAAGTTCTCAAATGCCCGCTCTGTAAAAAACGCCGTAGCCGGTGTTTTTCAACGCATTGCTATGTGTTTTTCAATTCCTTAATCAAATCTGCCAAATACTCCCCTTGATCGCTGAGATTATCCACAGCCATGCGAGCATCGTTCATAGCCTTACTTGTTTCAGCTGAGGACATATTTATGTTGGACAGGGAAATATTGATTTCTTCAGAAGTAGCTGACTGCTCTTCGGCAGCGGTGGCAATGGTTCGCACCTGATCCGCAGTGGTGTCGACCATTTTTACAATTTCAGCAAGAGCTGTGCCCGCTTGACCGGCAAGATTCGTTGTTTCATTAACACTTTGCACCGAAGCATCCACATTGTACATATTGCGCTCAACACTTGCCTGTACACCCTTAATGGCCATCCCCACCTCAACGGTAGCCTGCATGGTCTTTTCAGCAAGCTTACGCACTTCATCAGCCACAACGGCAAAGCCTCTACCGGCCTCTCCTGCACGGGCAGCTTCAATGGCAGCGTTTAAGGCCAGCAAATTGGTTTGATCCGCAATATCCGAAATCACATTCATAATAGTACCAATGGCTTCGGCTTGCGTTCCAAGCTGCATCATATCCTCCTTCAGTTGAGCAGCCTTACTTTCCACCTCAGCAATGTGCAAGAGCATTTCCTGTACAATGCGTGAACCATAGTCAGCGCGCGCATGTGCTTCGGAAGAAATATTGGCGGCCTCGGAGGAACTGCGCACCACCTCAAGTACCATGGTATTCATTTCTTCCATATCCGTTGCCATTTTTGCAATGCGATCAGCGGTAATAGCCATGCTACCTTCTGCCTCGCCCACCTGATGAGTCAAGCTAGACATGCTCTCGCCCACGGAAGCGGCAATAACTTCAAGCTGCGTAGCCGCAGAATACATCCCGGCTCTTTGGGCATCTTCGGCAGCACTTTGAGACATTAACGCTTGTTCCATGGCGTTTTTAGCCGTTTCGCTCAACTTCTCGGCGTGTTGTGTCTGTTCCTTTGCGTGGGTAACATTAACCTTAAGCGAGCTTACCATTTCGGTAAGTGCATGGGCAAGCGCACCGAATTCATCGGTAGTATTAATGTCTATCTTCTCTTCTAAATTCCCCTTGGAAACAGCTCGAACAAAGTCCACGGTTTTCTTTAAGGGATTTGCAATATTACGCACCACAAATATGCTGACAATTGCACCCATGACCATAAAACCTACGATCAGACCAAGTAGGATATTCTGGCTCTGCTCAAGGTGTACTACACTTTGCGATGAACCGGTTCGCATACTATTTTCAACCTTGGCAATGCTCGTGGCCAGCAAATCTCCAATGCGTTCAACAAATGTATCACAGGTACCTTTGAGACGCAAGATTTCAGCCCACACATCGACAAGTTCCTGCGCTTTTGAACCAAAAGTTGCCAAGTCTTTCACGACAGTTTGCGCAAGTTCCTGCACCGACGGCGGAAAATAATTCAACTGACCTTGAAACGCCTTGCTTAAGGCGGCTGTTTGCTTGCTTATTTGTTTCAGCGACGAACCATCGCGCATCATTAAGGCTTTTGTGTTTACTATTGCAAGCTTACTGAAGCTATCTTTCAGATTTTCGGCAATAACAACACTCTCATTGACAGCAACTTGCATTTCGGGTGAAGCAAGACCATCTTGAAGATTTTCCGCTGCATTTTGCGTCGTATCTACAAGTAAGAGGATTTTTTCCTCAAGAGGATAACTCATGGAGCTAAATGCAGCAAATAACACATGACTACGCTCTATAGCTCTATGCACTTGATCGGCGGCGGCTTTATACTCAGCAAGGGGACTTTTAAGGTTAGCAATATCAGTTGATAACAGTTGTGGCCTGCCACTTTTTTGAGTCAGTGTTTGTAATTTATCTTGATGCGTAGAGATATTTTTAAAATAATCGCTAAAAATTGCGTAGTCTTGAGATTTTTTTGTGGCGTCATAGATGCGCATATGCGTAAATGCATTGTCAATAGAAGCATTTAAATGAAAAAGTTCCAATAATTCAGGAATATAAAATGTGGACATATGTTTGCTATTATTGATGGTTTTATTTTTCTCCCAGACATTAAAAACACCCAAAAAGCAAATAAAAACCATAAGCAATCCAAACCCCAAATAAAGTCGTATTGAAACTCTCATATTACTCACCCTGCTTCCCCTCATGATTTTTGTGTAAATCCTCAACCTAATTAGATGCATAGCAAAAAAGTTCAGAGAACGCAATATTATGCTTTTTTTAATTCTCACCAAGATTTTTATCGACATACAGACAAAAATCTTTATACATCGCATTGAATTTTACAATCAAAACCACATTCTCTGCCCATATTTTCATTACCTCGATATTCTTTGGGATACGACTTTTGATATAATAGTTTGGCACAATTTCTGATATATTTTCACATCGGAAAATCATTGCAAATGACAATTTTAATCAATTTCAACGTCAAAACACGCAAAAATCAATGCTTTTGGGGGAAAAAATGCAAAATACTTTTTTTTACACTTGACTTGTTTGCTTAAAATGCTTAACTTCTAGGTGTGGTGAAAAACTAAAATACGCTCTAGAATGATGAGAGAATAGTTTCACTATGTTTCGCTGCGTTTGTAAATAGAGTGAATGTATAAAATTACACATTTTATTTATGATTAGCTGAGTCTCTATTGACAAACAGTGTAACAATTTAAATCAGTGTTGTAGGATAAGCTTATTTTGAGCTTTTGTTTTAGAACATTTACTACAGGGGTAAACTATGAATGGCTTTGTAAAATTTGGTTTAGTGTTTTTAGGCGGTCTTGTTCTTGGAGCAGTTGCAAAACAGGCTGCAAGTTGCAACGGACTTCGCCCTGCTGCGGCTGACTTATTAAGTAAGGGACTTGATCTTAAAGACAGTCTCATGGCAAAAGTAGAAACTTTAAAAGAAAACGTTGAAGATATAGTAGCCGAAGCACAAAACGCTTCCGAAAAACGTAAATTTGAATCTGAACAAGCAAATCCTGTTGAAAAAGTATAAACATTAATCATCAACTGAAAAGGTATAACTTTCCGTTGAAATCGCCCTCTTAACAGTCCGTTGAAAAAGCCACATCTGCTACGTCAGCGATAAAAAGCCAAACCGCTTATGTATGCCTAATACACTGCGCGCCTTGACTTTTTTCGTTTCCTTGCCTCTGGCACTTTTTGAACGGACTGCTGGAAATTGAATTTTTCAACAGGCTGTTAAGTTTTAATGGTGCTTTTCAACGGAATGTTATAGTAATTTCAGTTGAAATTACTATCTTGACTGCGAGAGAAGTCAAGCACTGCGTAGGCATAAGCGCAATTTATTTGCGCTGTTAAGCGCCGAAGCAAGTGTGCCTTTAAAAAGTTGACATTAGTAATGTCAACTTAAAATACTATAAGAGAGATTGTACATGCATAGCATCCCTTCATTTTGTTTGGTACATGAAATCAAAGGCAATATAGGCCGCTTGCGTGTACGCACACAAGCACCTTTAAGTAAAAAAACGGTTAAGCGTATCCTTCACGCACTTGAAGATATTCAAGATCTTGAAGATATTAATGTCAATGCACGTACCGGTTCTATCTTGTTATTTTATACCAGCATTACGGCTCGTAATCATTTTTTCTCCCTGTTGCGCATAGTCGATACGGAGTTAAGCACAACGCCTGCTGTTAGAATTATAAGTTATGCCGTCAGCTTACCCAAGAAAACACATAAGTTCCCCTTGTTGTGGCCCATAGTAAAATATGGCGTAATGCGTCTTTTTATGCCCCCTTGGCTGCGTGTGCTTTTTTCCATAAAATCTGCTTGGCCATTTTTAAAACAAGGATTGATTTCGCTTTTCCGTGGCGATATCAATGTGGAACTTTTGGATGCCACAGCCATTACTATTTCATTTTTACGGCGTGATTTACGCACCGTAAGCCTATTAACCTTTCTTCTTGGGCTTGGCGAAGCACTTGAAGAGTGGACAAAACATAGCTCACGGGCAAGTCTGGCTCAAAGTCTTGCGCTTGATGTGGACACGGTATGGGTGAGGCGAGAGCATGGCGATGAGCGCATTGCTTTTAGTGAATTAAGTCTTGATGATGCCGTAATCATCCGCACAGGTTCTGTTATTGTTGTTGATGGCGTCGTTATTGACGGCGAAGCTCTCGTAAATCAAGCCTCCATGACTGGCGAAGCGCAAGCTGTTGTGCGTCGTGCCGGAGCTTCGGTTTTTGCCGGTACTGTGGTGGAAGAAGGAAGCATCGTTGTGCGCCCAACTTCCATGGGCAAGGAAACCCGTTTACAAAATATTGTGAATTTCATCGAGGAATCGCAAGCACTTAAGGCAAACATTGAAGGACGATCCATGCGACTTGCCAATGCCGCCGTTCCCTTTACCTTTGGGCTTGCTGCCTTGGTTTGGCTTGTGACCCGTGATCCCATACGTGCTTCTTCTGTACTTCTCGTGGACTTTTCCTGCGCCTTGCGCTTAGCAACGCCACTTGCTATCCTTGCTGCCATGCGAGAGGGTGCAAGCCGTGGGGTCCTTATCAAGGGCGGTGTATTCTTGGAGGCCATGGCCACAGCCGATACGGTGATTTTTGACAAAACAGGCACACTTACCGAAGCCCGTCCGCAAGTGGCTGAAGTTATAGCTTGTGAAGGCAATACAACCAAGGAAGTGCTACGCCTTGCTGCTTGCATGGAAGAGCATTTTCCACATCCCGTGGCACGAGCCATTACTCGCAAAGCTGAAGAAGAAAATCTCAAACATGCGGAGGAGCATGGCGAGGTTGAGTATATCGTGGCGCACGGCATAGCCAGTCAGCTTTTTGGCGATAGAGTCTTGCTTGGCAGTAGGCATTACATTTGTGATGATGAAAATGTGGACATCAGCTCGCTAAAGGAAGAGGAAGATCGCCTCATTGCCTGTGGTTACTCTCTGTTATATTTGGCAAAAGCCGGAAAAATTGCCGGCCTCATCGCCATCTCTGACAGCCTGCGCCAAGAAGCAAAAAGTGTCATTGAAGAGCTTAGGTTCAGCGGCATCGCAAGGATCGTAATGCTCACGGGCGATGACAGCAAGGCGGCGGCAAATATGGCTAAAAATCTCGGTATTACAGAATATTATTCGGGAATTTTGCCGGTGGACAAAGCTCGCATTGTGCAAGAATTACAAGCTGAGGGAGCACGAGTTATCATGGTCGGTGATGGCGTTAACGATGCCCCTGCTCTGTCCATAGCCGATGTGGGGGTAAGTTTACGAGACGGCACCGATTTAGCTAAGGAAGTCGCTGATGTGGTGCTTTTAGAAAGCGACTTACACTCATTGCTGGTGGCACGTAGGCTGGGTATTGGCACGATGCGCCGGATCCAAGGTAATTTTGTGAGCAACATCGGCTTGAATGCAGTGTTTCTGTTCTTGGGTCTTTTTGGAGTAATAAGCCCCATATTCTCAGCTGTATTACATAATATTACAACACTTGGGGTTACCCTAAATGCAACACGCCCCCATTTAACAGTGCGTTGAAAAAGGGCAAACTACTGCGTCAAAATTTCAAACGCAAACTGCTCATGTATGTCTATATACACTTCGCACCTTGCGTTTGAATTTTTCCTTGTATTTCACCCTTTTTGAACGCACTGCAAGTGAACTGTTGTTTCATAGCAGGCTGTTCAAAAAGAACTGGATGTATGCGGCTACCACCATAGCATTTCAAAGAGTTAGAGTGCATTTGAGGGCATCCATATGCATTCAGATACACACATTCTTGTA
>CAYJHK010000106.1:0-7290 GCA_964369515.1 uncultured Desulfovibrionaceae bacterium | reverse complement strand
CAAATAAATTGCGCTTATGCCTACGCAGTGCTTGACTGCTCCCGCAGTCAACATAGTAATTTCAACTGAAATTACTATACTTTCGTCTTTGTATCGCAAAATGTCTTTGAATAAAAGGAGTTTTTATGCCGAAATGGGTTAAAACTGTGTGTGTTCTTGTGGTTTTGGTGGCAATTATTCTTGTAATACGTTCCCTTGGTCTTGAGCAATATATTGAACCATTTCGGGAATGGGTCAAGGCGCAAGGCAATCTTGGTCCCATAATCTTCATTCTTGCTTATGCTTTAGCCACGGTCTTGGCCTTACCTGGGTCAGCCTTCAGCATTATGGCCGGGGTGATTTTTGGTTCGGTGCTGGGTGTGCTGGTAGTTGTTGTGGGCGCCACCATCGGTGCTGCGCTGTGTTTTCTTATCGCACGCTACTTATTGCGTGGAACTGTGGAAGGCTGGCTGGGTAAGAATGAAAAATTCCAAAAACTTGACAGCATTGCCGAAAAAAATGGCTCCATCATCGTCGCCATCACTCGCCTTGTGCCGCTTTTTCCGTTCAATGTATTGAATTATGGCTTTGGACTGACAAAAATACCCTTTCTTACTTATGCCTTATGGACATTTATCTGCATTATTCCCGGTACAGCTCTTTATGTCGTTGGCACGGACGCCATAGTGCAATCGTTCAGTAAGGGCGAAATCCCATGGTTACTGGTGGGGATAGTTGCGCTTATCATGCTTATTTTAACAGTTATTGTGCGTAAAGCCAAAAAAAGTATCAAGGAGTAAAACATGTCAATAAGCCCATTATTTCCCCATGATTCGTACAATAAAGAACTTGCAGACAATACAGCGCCAAGTGATTGGATAAACCCGACTCCGGCTCCCAAATACGCCATGGTTGCCGTGGGCGGCGGAACGGCCGGACTCATTGTTTCCATCATTGTTGCCTCGTTGGGTGGCAAGGTGGCGCTGGTGGAGCGTGGCTATATGGGCGGCGATTGCCTCGTCACCGGCTGTGTACCTTCCAAAAGTCTCATTCGTCCCGCACGTTTAGCCAGCGAAATGCGCCATGCTGAGCGGTTTGGCATAAGCCCAAAGCACATGGATGCAAATGATTTTCCAAATATAATGCAAAGGCTTAGACGTATTCGGGCGCAAATCAGCGTACATGACAGCGCAAAACGCTATACAGATTTAGGCGTGGATGTCTTTCGTGGACAAGGTATTTTTACCGGCTCAAACAGTCTGGAAGTGGACGGAAAAACACTGCATTTCCATAAGGCTGCCATTTGCAGCGGCGCTCGTGCCCTGCATCCCGACATAGAAGGACTCAACGACGTTGGTTTTTTGACCAATGAAACTGTCTTTAATCTCACAGAATTACCTGCTCACCTTCTCGTCATAGGCGGTGGCCCCATTGGCTGTGAATTGGCGCAAGCCTTTCGCCGTCTGGGCGCAAAAGTGACCATTGTGCAAAAAACCGACTTTTTACCCAATGAAGAAGCACGAGCCTCTGCACTGCTCGCAGAAGTTTTCGCAGATGAAGGCATTGAAGTTGTACTCAATGCGCAAACTGTCCGTGCCTATAAAGATGCAAACGGCAAAAAAGTCTTGGTGGTATCGCAAAATGGCAAGGAAATACACCTGCAAAGCGACGAAATCCTCATCGGTGCCGGGCGTGTACCCAATGTGGAAGGCATGGGACTTGAAGCTGCCGGCGTAAACTACACCAAAAGAGGCATTGAGGTGGACGATTATCTTCGCACTGCCAACAAAGACATCTTCGCTGTGGGCGATTGCGCCATGGCATGGAAATTTACCCACGCTGCCGACGCCGCAGCCCAAATTGTGGTACAAAACGCACTCTTTATGGGACGCAAACGCCTATCATCACTCATAATGCCATGGTGCACTTATACCGATCCGGAAATCGCACACGTTGGCCTCTATGAAAAAGACGCAAAAAAACTTGGCATACAAGTAGAATCCTTTTCCATAGATATGCGGGAAATAGATCGTGCACTGGCCGATGAAGAAAGCAAGGGATACGTGCAAATTATTCTGAAAAAAGGAAGCGATAAAATACTTGGTGCCACCATCGTCTCCACTCACGCCGGCGAAATGATCAGCGAAATCACTACCGCCATGCAAGCCGGCATGGGACTTTCGGCACTTGGCAACGTCATTCATCCTTACCCTACCCAAGCAAGTGCCATAAAACGTGTGGCCGGTCTCTACAGAAAAAGCAAGCTAACGCCACTTGTAAGCAAAATCCTACGTTGGTGGCTCAACAGACCCTTGAAAAAATAACACTTTTATGATGGTGAAGTCATAAGGAAACACTGACTAATTTTTTTCTTGAAGAGGGAAGGCACGTGATTGTAAGTTGCGATATTTTTTGTGGGGGGAACTTTTGCTTGCGCCAAAAAGTTCCCCCCACACCCCCCTCAAAACGCGCTTTCCGCTTTTTTTCTTCGAAAAAAAGCTTCATGGGGGTTTATATGTAATTCTGTCTAGAATTGAGCTATTATAGCCATATTATTTACGAAGTAAATATTATGGCGCATGAAAAATTTTTGTGGGAGGAGACCTTTTTCCAAAAAGATCCCTCCCCCAAGAAAATTTTACAAAATTAGAATGCCGTGCCCCCATCCCCTCAAAACGCTTTTATTATTGTAGTTTTTTTGGTTGACCACCCAAAAAAAAAATGACCAATTACATTCTCTGTAATCAATCATTTTCATTGTACTATTTATGGGGCGAATGATGGGACTTGAACCCACGGCCACCTGGGCCACAACCAGGTGCTCTACCTACTGAGCTACATCCGCCGTCTTGTGAGAACTTTCTATACTTTCATGCGCACAAAGGCAAGAACTATTTGCACGTTTTTGACATTTTTTTATGTAAAATATAATTTCTGTGCAATAAACATTTATTATATTAGCATTTATTTTAAAAAATTTTTCTATTTTCCCATGCAAGAATTGGCAGTAAAAGACTATGGATTTTTTTCAAAAAATTTTATATAATTTGAACATACTAAATCGCATTTGGAGTTTTATATGGAGAGTCTTGTTATTGAAGGTGGCGTAACCCTGCAAGGGGAAATATCTGTAAGTGGTTCAAAAAATGCAGCTCTTCCCATATTATTTGCTTCAATACTTACCCAAAATCCTACGACGTTTCTGAATGTCCCAAACTTAAGAGACATACATACTACCATAAAATTATTGAATATTTTAGGTTGCGAAGCTTCGTTCGAACGCAATGTAGCGCATATTTTGCCGCTGACACTACATCCCGAAGCACCCTATGACCTTGTAAAAACCATGCGAGCTTCTGTCCTGTGCCTTGGGCCTTTACTTGCTCGTATCGGCAAGGCGAAAGTGGCTTTGCCGGGCGGCTGCGCCATTGGTGCTCGGCCGGTGGATCAGCATTTGAAAGGCTTTGAAAAAATGGGGGCGAGTTTTGAACTGGAAGATGGTTATATTATAGGTAGTTGCAAAAAACTTACCGGTGCTCATATTATTTTTGATATGCCAACTGTCGGTGGAACCGAAAATGTACTCATGGCTGCGGTGCTGGCTGAGGGCGAAAGTATCCTCGAAAATGTGGCTCGTGAACCGGAAATTGTTGATTTAGCCAATTATTTAGTGGCTTGCGGAGCAAAAATAGAAGGACAGGGTACAAGTTGCATCCGTGTTCAAGGGGTGAGCGAGCTCAAAGGCGTTGAGTATTCCATCATGCCGGATCGCATTGAAGCCGGAACCTTCTTAGTGGCAGCCGGCATAACGGGCGGTGATTTGCTCGTAAAAAATTGTCCCAAGTCGGCTTTGAAGGCGGTTCTTGACAAAATGCAAAGCATGGGTATTCAATTTGAAGAAAGGGAAGCAGGTTTGCGTGTCTATTGCCCCAAAGGTCTGGAAGGTTTGCATGGTGCGGACATAAAGACCAAGCCTTTCCCGGGATTTCCAACGGATATGCAAGCTCAGCTCATGGCTCTTATGGCCATATCAAAGGGCAATTCCTTGGTGGAAGAAAGTATTTTTGAAAACCGCTTTATGCACGTGCCGGAGCTGGTGCGTATGGGGGCTGACATTACTGTTTCCGGACGTGTTGCCACGGTGCGAGGGGTGCAAGCCTTAAAAGGAGCTCCGGTTATGGCTTCTGATTTGCGTGCCAGTGCTGCCTTTGTGCTTGCCGGACTTGCAGCTCAAGGAAAGACACGCATTCAACGTATTTATCACCTTGACAGAGGATACGAAAATATTGAAGAAAAATTGTGCGACGTCGGAGCGAAAATTTGGCGGGTTAGGGACAATTAATCAGTGTAGCTTGATTTTAAACATTAGGAGTAAACATGAGGTTTTCCACTCGAACTCGTTATGGATTGCGCTTTCTCACTTACTTAGCCTCGTGTCCTCAAGGACAATTGGTGCAATTAAAAAATTTAGCCGTGAAGGAAGGTATTTCAGCCGGATACCTTGAACAAATCATACGCTCGCTCAAACCACTTGGCATTTTACAATCTGTGCGTGGGGCTTGCGGAGGCTATAAACTTGCAAAAGAACCTAAGGACATAACTCTTGAAGATGTATTTGTACACCTTGAAGGGGAAATTGCGCCTGTAAACTGCATTGCAAAATCAAAAGATCTATGCGAACGCTTTGAATGCTGCGCTGCAAGAAAATTTTGGGAAGATCTGGATACGCATATGCGTGAGTTTCTCAAAGGCGTTACGCTGGAAGGATTTTTACAAAAATATGGAGTACATGAAGACTGTAAGTAATAATCAGTGGTTAGTGAGTAGTGGTCAGTGGTTAGTTATGGTAAGCCTTTGCGCATAGAAAAAGTGGTCACTAAAAATATGATGTGTTATAGTTGATTTCCTAATTATTGAGACCTTTACACAATTCTAAAATCTGACAAAATACATGGATTGCGTAGCAATGCTCGCAATAACTTTCGTTATAATATCAAGTCATTGCGAGGAGCGAAGCGACGCGGCAATCCATGCCTTTTTGAATTGTGCAAACATCTTTTATTATGTGTTCGAAATACCTACATCCACTAACTACTAATCACTAACTACTAACCACTATAAAATGTTCTTGCCCACAACAAAAATCACGGGCAAATTATGGACAATGCAACATATATAATATAAGGATTTTTGTTGTAGCCAAGCGCACAATACGAAGGAGTACAAAGATGTGGGACTATACCGATAAAGTTCGAGAGCACTTTTTAAATCCACAAAATGTGGGTGCCTTAAAAGACGCCAATGCTGTGGGAGAGGTGGGAAGCCTTGCTTGTGGCGATGCCTTAAAGCTCTTCCTTAAAATTGAAGACAACCGTATCCTTGATGCAAGTTTTCAAACATTTGGCTGTGCTTCAGCCATTGCTTCAAGTTCAGTTCTTACCCAAATGATTAAAGGCATGACCCTTGAAGAGGCACTTGCCGTAACCAATAGGGATATCGCCGGAAATCTTGGGGGATTGCCCAAGGAAAAAATGCATTGCTCTGTCATGGGGCAAGAAGCACTTGAGGCCGCCATTCGCAATTATCGCGGCGAGCCTTCCGTACCACATGCCCATGAAGAAGGAAAGCTTATTTGCAAATGTTTTGGCATTACCGATGCCCAAATCCTGCGTGCCATCCGTGAAAACGACTTGAAAAGCGTGGAAGAAGTCACCTATTACACCAAGGCCGGCGGCGCCTGCGGCGACTGTATCGAGCAAATTGAAGGAATTTTAGCACAAGAGCTCGGCAAGCCAAAACTTGAAGAAATCAAAATACCGGCTCGTCCACGCATGGGCAATGTGCAAAGAATGCAACTCGTCATCAAAGTGCTTGATGAAGAAATTCGCCCGCAACTACTGCTCGACGGCGGCGATATTGAACTTGTGGATGTTGAAGGAAGCACGGTGTACGTAACATTACGAGGACGCTGTTCCGACTGCCGCTCAAGTGGTGTGACCATAAAAAATCTTGTGGAAAAAACCTTGCGTGAACTTGTGGACGATCAAATCACCGTACAAGAGGCCTAAAATGAAAGAAGTCTACCTTGATAATAATGCCACAACACGAGTGGCACCCGAAGTGGTTGAAGCCATGCTTCCATATTTTAGCCAGCTGTACGGAAACCCCTCAAGTATGCATACTTTTGGAGGAAATGTCAGTGCAGCCGTAAAACATGCCCGAGAGCAAGTGGCCAAGCTCATCGGCGCACAACCTGAAGAAATACTCTTCACATCTTGCGGCACCGAAAGCGACAGCACAGCCATTATGTCTGCCCTGCAAAGTCAACCCAAGAAAAAACATATCGTCACCACCAGGGTGGAACATCCCGCCATACTCAATTTAGTACAATATCTTGAGCAAAATGGCTACGAAGCAAGCTATCTTGGCGTGGACGAAAAAGGACGCCTCGACCTTGACGAATACGCCGCTGCCCTGCGCAAAGATACGGCCATCGTTTCCATCATGTTTGCCAATAATGAAGTGGGCAATATATATCCCATACAGCGCATGGCGGAAATAGCCAAGGAAAAGGACATTGTATTTCACACCGATGCCGTGCAAGCTGTGGGTAAGGTTAACATAGACCTTAAAACATTGCCCGTTGACTATCTCGCCCTCTCCGGACACAAACTCCATGCCCCAAAAGGTATAGGCGTTCTGTACATCCGTAAAGGCACACGCTTTCGCCCCATGCTGCGTGGTGGACATCAAGAAAGAGGCCGCCGTGCCGGCACAGAAAATGTCCCATATATCATAGGACTTGGCAAAGCAGCAGAGCTTGCCATGCTCAATCACGAAGCAGAAAATATAGAGATGATCCGCCTGCGTAATATGCTGGAAAAATCCCTCATGGACAACATTCCCCAAAGCCGTGTTAATGGTGATGTGGAAAATAGACTACCCAATACCCTCAGCATTGCGTTCAAAAATATCGAAGGCGAAGCCATATTGATTATGCTCGACCTGTTTGGCATCTGCGCCTCGTCCGGCTCCGCTTGCACGTCCGGCAACCTCGAACCATCACACGTCCTGCGAGCCATGGGCATCCCATTCAACTATGCACACAGCTCCACACGCTTTTCACTCTCTCGCTATACTACCGAAGACGATGTTAAGCTTGTGATGAAGGAAATGCCACAAATTGTCAGCAAGCTTAGAGAAATGTCGCCCTTTAAGTAAGAACGAGAAGATTTTTGGGATTTATTTTTTGGGGGAACTTTTGCTGGCGCCAAAAAGTTCCCCCCACACCCCCCTCAAAACGCGCTTATT
>CAYJHK010000105.1:0-7308 GCA_964369515.1 uncultured Desulfovibrionaceae bacterium | reverse complement strand
GCCTTTAGTCAGCTACTTTTTTATCTGGGGGGAAGGAAAACCCTTTTGCTAGCGCAAAAAAGGGTTTTCCTTCCCCCCAGACCCCCCATCCTTTCCCAAAACGCGCCTATTGCTCATCCCTATCGGGATGAGCCAGCAAAATCAAAGTATGGTAAAAACCTTGGAAAGTAAGCATAATTTTAATTTTACTGAGTTAAGGCAATAGCCACAAAGCGTTATATAACACGGTTTGCCTGCGCCGTGCTAGAGTAAAGAAAATGTTTGCGTCAATAAAATGCTATGTCTGTTACAAAATGATGACAATTTCCCAAAAAAAATTGGGAGGCAAAAACTCTGGCAAAAGCTTCGGTTTTTCCCTCCCAATGGCAAAACAATTCAATGATATACTTTAGAACTGATGTCCCATGGTGAACTCAAAACGTCCGTGTCTTCTCTTGCCGGAATAATCCTTGGTTAAAGGGATACCGTAAGCAATGCGTAAATCGCCCATGGGTGAGCGCCAACGCAGCTCAAGTCCGGCTGTGGCCACAATATGGTCATAAAGATCCATACTGTCAGAGTCAATGTTAAAGCCGGCATCGATAAACGGAACAATGGCCAGCCCCAAATCTTTTTGGAATGTCCATGAGTATTCAAGGTTTGCAACGCCCATACGGTCACCGCCGATGGTGTCGCCAAAATCAGGATCCTTGGGTGAAATGTCCGAATAATCAAAACCACGAATGGTATCAATACCGCCTATGTAGAAGCGTTCGAACACCGGAATAATCCTGTCCGTATTTTGGAAAACGCCTCCAAGACGGGTACGCAAGCGCAACACATGGTCACCTTGTTTATCAAGGGCATGGAACCCTTGCCAATCGAGCATGGCCTTCACAAAGTTGTCTGTTCCGCCTAGGAAGTTACCGCCATATTCAAGGGATAGGCGGGTAATGGTACCCTTGGTCGGACGAGAACGATCGTCGGTGGTATCACGCACAACACGAGCCAAAAGAGCGCTTGTCCAGTTGACGCCTTCATATTCCTTGATGGAGGGAGCCGCATAATCGCCCATATCATCAAGAGTGTAGCGTTCAAGACGATACCCAAGGCTTATGGACGTATATTCGCCAAGAGGATAGGCAAAACGAATGCTGTCGCCAAGGGTGGTTTTTGTGAAGTCATCCCAGTTATCGTAAGTGTAGTAAAAATCGTTACCAAAGAGTAAGTCCGTGTCAAATACGCGCGGATTGGTGAAGGAAATGGTTCCCGATGTACGCTCTGTTGAGGTAAAGCCTTGGATTTGCAACCAATATCCACGTCCAAAAAGGTTACGTTCTTGAATGGAGCCAGATACACCAACGCTGTAATAGGTGGAATATCCGATACCAAGCATGACAGAACCGGTATTTTGTTCCTTAACTTTAATTTTTAAATCCACTTCTTCGGTAACTTCCGTGGGGACAAGCTCTATGTCCACAGCGGAAAAATAGCCCAATTTTTTGAGGCGTTCTGTGGATCTGCGCATCTTCGCACCATTATACATATCACCGTCGGCAATGCGCATTTCACGTAATAAGACATTGTCACGGGTGCGTGCGTTGCCTTCAAGCACAACACGGCGAATATACACTTTTTGCTTTTTATTCACAAAGTAGCCGATGGTAACTACGGCATCGCCGCTGGTATCACGGTTCAACTTTGGTTCGACTTCTGCAAAGGCATAACCTTGATCGCCGTAATATTCTTTAATTTTCTTAACGTCTTCCTGCATGGTTTCAAAGGAAAAATATTCCCCGTCCTTCATCCTTTCATCCATATCCACAATATTTAGCAAAATCTCTTCATCGTCTATGAGCTGACCGCCAAACTTCACGTCCTTAACTTTATAACGGCGCCCCTCGCTCACATTAAAGACAATCACTATGCCGTCATCATTAATTTGAACTTCGGGAGCAGCAACTTGAATGTCCACAAAACCTTCATTCAATCCATAAGCGGCGATGGCACTGGTATCACGATCAAGATGCTCTTCTTCAAGCACGCCGCCGCCGGTCAACCATGAAATTATGGTGCGTGGCTTAAGCGCCATATATTCTTCAAGGTCGCCTTGGTCAAGCTCCTTGAGACCGTTTATTTTTACTTCAGAAATATATAATTCATCACCTTCAACCACATCCAAGATAAGCCTTGCACCGCCACCGCCTTGTTGCGGCACAACTCTATGCGTAATCTTGGCATTATGATAGCCGTCTTGGCTGTAAAGGTTTTTAATTTTGATTATATCATCGGAAAGGGTTCTGTCGTTGAGCACTGTACCGGTTTTCGTTCCCATGGCCGCTATAATGTCATCGCTGTCAAGCTCGTCGGCACCATTGACTTCAATATCGCTGATGCGTGGCTTTTCCACCACAGAAAACACCAAGACCGGACCGGCATGAATACGCGCGCTCACGTCACTAAAATACCCCATATCCCAGATGCGCTTAACCTCATCGTTAATGGCAGCTTCGGTGGCGAAATCCCCTTTATGTAAATTAAGACGCATGAGAACAGCTTCTGGATCCATAACACGCAAACCAAGAACACGCACATCCTGCAATGCCCCCTTGGGAATGCGCACAGGGGCAGTGGGAACCATAACAGTTGCGGGTTCAAATTGTGGTTCAGACATGGGAACCTGAGCTGAACTTGGCGCAGGCGTTTGATATAATATCTGCGATGAACGAGCAGGCGGTGCTCCGCTTACTCTGGCGGCAAGTTCGTCGGCGGCTCCGGCTAGCTCCAGCATATTTTGCTTTGCCAAGGTGACAACGGCAGGAGTTTGCGCACCGGCAACCCGTACAATACGAGAATCTAAGGTGAAACCGTCACCTAATTGGTTGAAAACACCATAAACCACGGTACCTGCACCGACACTTGCGCCAAGGCTGCGAGCTGTGGCAATGTCCACATTATCCACATTTTTCCCAGCCAAAAGTCTTGCTGTTTCAGCAGGTGGAACGACTGTTAAGCCTTGATTTTGCAACCTTTCTCGCACAAGGCTTGGCACATCTTGCCGCAAACTCGCCTTGCTTTGGTCGCCATTTACTTGGTATGGTAAAATCAGCACTTTGCCGGCAGCAAAAGCACTGTGCGCATAACCAATTACGAAAAAGGCTATAACGATTCCACATTTAAATATCAGTTTTTTCATGTAATACTCCCGCCCGAAGCTCAAGGGTGCGCCCCATGCTCGCTGCCAATTTATTATTATGAGTTACAACAATTAAGGTCATACCCAGTTCACGATTTAGTTCCAAGAGCAATTCTTCAACACTTGCCCCAGACCCTTCATCAAGGTTGCCTGTGGGCTCATCGGCCAGTAACACTTGCGGCTGCATAAGCACAGCCCTCGCTATGGCGGCACGCTGTCTTTCGCCGCCCGATAATGTCGTTACCCTATGTTGCAAACGCTCGCCAAGCCCGACCCGTACTAGCATATTCTCTGCTTTTTCCAAGGCTTCGTGCCGTGGCATACCGGCAATAATAGCCTGCATGGCAACATTTTCCATCGTAGTAAATTCCGGTAAGAGGTGATGGAACTGAAAAACAAAACCGATGGAAAAGTTTCGCATACGTGCTTTATCGCCGGCACGCAGCGTTTGCACATCTTTTCCATCAAAAACTATACTTCCTCCACTAGGAATATCAAGAAGTCCCATAAGATGCAAGAGGGTAGATTTGCCTGAACCCGACGTTCCAACGATGGAAATAGCCTCTCCACTGTGCACTATCAAGTTGATATTCTTGAAAATCTCTAGAGTTTTTGTAGACTCTAAAATTTTTTTTTCCACATTTTCTAATTTATATAAAATTTTTTTATTCATAGCGCAAAGCCTCCGCCGGCTGCAAACGTGCGGCTTGACGAGCAGGATAGATAGTTGCCAAGAAACAGAGGAGCATGGCCGCAGCTCCCACAATAAGTGAGTCGCTCCATGTAAGAATGATGGGCAAATAGTCTGTGGTATATACGCCTTTTGGTAGTTCTATGAATTTGTATTCCTTAAGCAAAATAGCAACGCCAACGCCTAGAGCATAGCCCAGCAACGTACCGAAAACGCCAATAATCGTACCTTGGAGCATAAAAATACGCCGTATCATACCTTTTGTTGCCCCCATGGACATTAAAATAGCAATATCTCGAGTTTTTTCCATGACAAGCATAACCAAGGTGGTGACAATGGAAAAGGAACCGATGAGTACAACCATGGTGAGCAAGATAAACATACCAATTTTTTCTAGCTCCAAAGCCGCAAAAAGATTGGCATTCATTTCCATCCAGTGCCGAACATACACGGGAGATTCAAATTTCTCATTCACCGCTTTTGCTATAACGTCTGCACGATATATATCATCTACGCCAAATTCAATGCCCGTGATACGATTTTCCGGCAAACCGAGAACCTTGCGGGCTGCGTCCAAGCTTACAAAACCTAAAACGCTGTCATAATTAAACATTCCCGTCTCAAAAACGCCTACCACTTTAAATGGGCGAATTTTGGGCGCAAAGCCTGCTGTGGATGTTTGGCCTGATCCTGACATGAGATAGACACGACTGCCAACGGAAAGACTCAAAAGCGAGGCCAGCTCTTTGCCGACGATGATACCGGGAGGGCCTGCCTGCGTGTCGTCTTTTTGTAAGTCCTTAACGGATCCGACCTTCATTTTATTCAGCACCTCAATGACCTTCGGTGCATTTTCCGGATCGATGCCTCGTAAGACCAAGCCCTTGGCTCCGGCCGGGGCTGAAAGCATAACCTCTGTATATATGTAAGGAGTGGCGCTGGTTACGCCGGGAGTTGACGTGATTTTTTCCATAATAGCTTTTGTATCGTCCAAGGCTCCCGGCACATAGGTCATGACAAAGGCATGGGCATTGGCACCAAGGATTTTCTCACGAATATCCGTGGAAAATCCATTATATACGCCAAGCACCACCACAAGGGCGGCGACTCCGAGAGCCACCCCCAGAATGGACATTATGGAAATAATAAATATAAAGGTTTGTTTGCTACGTGAAAATAAATATCGAAATGCGATAAACAACTCAAAAGATAAAGGTCTTTGCATAATATAAAATTTAAGCCTCTGATTTTAATAGGGGGAAGAGAATAACCTCACGGATGGAAGGCGAATCGGTAAGCAACATCACCAGACGGTCAATGCCTATACCTTGACCGGCGGCAGGGGGCATGGCGTACTCCAAGGCACGCAAATAATCTTCATCCATGGCGCAAGCTTCGTCGTCGCCGGCCTCTTTATCAAGCACTTGCGCCTCAAAGCGGCTGCGTTGGTCCACAGGGTCGTTCAGTTCAGAAAAGGCATTTCCATGCTCTCTGCCCACAATAAAAAACTCATAGCGATCCGTTATATCGGGATTGTGGTCATTTCTCCGCGAAAGAGGTGAAATATCAGTAGGATAATGATAAATAAACGTGGGCTGAACAAGCTTCGGTTCCACATCTAAATCAAAAAGCTTTGCCTGCAACTTACCAAGACTTTCATTGTCAACCACTTTTTCGCCTCGACTGCGCACAAAATCACGCACCTTCGTCGCATCTTGAAAAAATTCCGGCTTATGTCCGCCAATTTCTTCGAGAGCTCCGTGAAAAGTTAAACGACGCCAAGTACCCGGAGTTAAATCAATTTCTTGCCCTTGATACTGAATAATGGTTGAACCGCACACTTTTTGTGCAATATGTCCCAACAATTTCTCTGTAAGATCCATCAAATTTTCAAAGGTGGCATAGGCCCAATAAAATTCACACATGGTAAATTCCGGATTGTGGCGTGTGGAAATGCCTTCATTGCGGAAGTTTCTGTTGATTTCAAAAACTTTCTCAAGCCCGCCCACGAGCAATCGCTTCAAATATAATTCCGGAGCTATGCGTAAATACAGCTGCATATCCAGCGCATTGTGATGCGTCACAAAGGGTTTTGCCGCCGCACCGCCGGCAATGGGTTGCATCATGGGCGTTTCAACTTCCAAAAAGCCTTCAGATTCCATAAAATGGCGAAACTCTCGCACAATTTGGCTGCGTTTTTGAAATATATCTCGAGTTTTTGGCGTAACAAGCAAATCTACATAACGTTGCCTATAGCGGGTTTCCATATCCTTAAGGCCATGATATTTTTCGGGTAATTGCCGCACAGAGCGTGACAAGAGCCGAATGCTTGTACAGTGAAGTGTAAGTTCGCCGGTTTGCGTTAAAAAAAGCGTACCCTTAACGCCCACAATGTCACCAATGTCAAATTTCTTAAACACCGCATAGGCTTCTTCGCCCAAATCAGCTTTAACAGCATAACATTGCATACGTCCGCTCTGATCCATAACGTGAAAAAAGGCCGCCTTACCAAAAGAACGCAAAGCCATAATCCGTCCGGCTATGGAAAAAGATTGCCGGGTGGCAAGCTCTGTCAAACCATCAACATCAAGACCGGCATGATCTTGGATTACATCTTCTATATTATGCTCTTTCACGAAATCGTTTGGATATAAAGCAATTCCTGCATCCAAAAGATCGCACGCTTTTGCTACACGATTTTTGACAACCTCATTTAAATCATCACGTGCAGCAAAGCTTTCCAGCATGGAATTAAAATACTCCACATGCGGTGATTTTGAAGCAATTTTTATGGTCTTTCGCTTTTGTTGCTTTCCCTTATTTTCCACAACGACTCTCCTAAAACTTAAATACCCTAAAGTCATTGACTGTTCTGTATTTCAGCCTTGTAAATATATATTTTTAAAAGTTAAAATATTGCCATAGTGCAATATGCTAAAAAGGTCAAGACGTGAGCTTGGCTGCAATACGGCAAATACAAGCAAACATATTAAATTTCAATGAAATTTATTTTAAACATATTTAACGATATATGGATTTGGCATATATTTTTACGAAAGATATTTTATTGCTTGACACGCAAGCTCACATTGCGTAAAAAAAATTTTGTTGTGCCTAAGGCATTTGGCACTTAGTGCGAGAATGGCGGAATTGGTAGACGCACTGGACTTAGAATCCAGCGCCGGACGGCGTAAGAGTTCAACTCTCTTTTCTCGCACCACATAATACACTCACTTTGCCCCATTAAGCTCTAAAGGCTTGTGGGGCTTAATTGTTCAGTGGCACTTACTTTTCTCATATTATTTAAGACTTGCGCAATGAATTGCGCAGAGGTCTTTATTTACTTTTTTTGTGGCTATTGCCTTAGCTCAGTAAGATTAAAATTATGCTTATTTTCCAAAGCTTTACACTATACTCAGATTTTGTTGGCTCATCCCGATAG
>CAYJHK010000104.1:0-7430 GCA_964369515.1 uncultured Desulfovibrionaceae bacterium | reverse complement strand
GTGTATACAGACATACATGAGCAGTTTGGATTGTTTCACTGACGCAGTAGCTGGTGCTTTTTCAACTCCCACTGTGGAGCAGTGCGTTCAAAAAGTGCCTGATACAAGGAAGTTAAACAATCCAAGGTGCGATGTGTATACAGACATACATGAGCAGTTTGGATTGTTTCACTGACGCAGTAGCTGGTGCTTTTTCAACTCACTGCGAGGGTGAGCATGTAGGCAATCGCCCATACTAGAATACGATTAAGCCATACAAAGACACTTTTTCTCTGCAATGTACGTCGAACACTGACAAATAACGCTAAACAACTTCCAAGTATATAAAAAAAAGCAAAACCGATGCCTGCCAAAAATCCGGCCTGCCAAACAACGCCTAAAAAAAGCCCAAGGGTTATGCCGGCCGGTAAGCAAGATATGCGGGCTTGCCCAAAAAGGCTCTGATTTTGCCGGCCGTCTTCATGACAGCCTCGCCCGTGCACTTCATAGCCGGTGTTGCTTTGCTGAAAAGTGCCGTTTACGAAGTCATCAGAGTGATTATGGGAGTTGTCATTTTCCACAATTTCTGCATATACAACCTGTCTTTGTGGCTTGCTGCCTTCATTGTCGAAAGGATCATTGTTATTTGAATGTTCTGACATTTTTTCCTCCTAAGCGAAAGCGCATACTTCATGCATAAACAAAACTAAATTATTATCAATACAATTCAAGTTGTTATAAAGACATGCCTACATAATGCTCGTCACGCATGTTTTTGCGATTTTTCCGCAATTTTCCAATCCTTTACCCGTAACTCCACCGAATCCATATTGTTATAGGTGGAAATAAGCGGCGTATACACCAAGTAAATATATTGAGTGGCAAGCGTGAGCGGAAATTCATCGGCCTTTCGCCATATCTTGGCGTGGAGAGTGATGCCGGTACCTTCATCAAGAACTTGTAACAACACATGATTTTTCGCCGGCCCAAAATAACGAACGTTTTTGATATACAATGGAGGCGAAACAAAGCAAGGTTCGGCATTACCAACGCCAAAGGGCTGTAATAGCTCAAGTTCATGGAGGAAAATGGCATCCGATGCCGCAGAAAAGTCCAGTACGGCATCCACGGTCAGTGAGGCTTGTGCTTTTTCACCCTTAAGGCTTTCTTGTACAATGGCATTGAAGCCTTCTTGCAGAGCGTGCACATTGTCCTTGGAAATGCTTAAGCCTGCCGCCAGTTTATGCCCTCCATAGCTCAAAAGTATGTCGGACAAGCGACTGAGTCCATCGTGCAGATGAAATTCATTTACGGAGCGACCGGAACCTTTGATGTGGGATTTGCCGTCGCAAAGAATCAGGGTTGGCAGGTAAAACTCTTCCACGATGCGTGAGGCCACAATGCCGATGATGCCTTGATGCCAATGCGGCGCATAGAGTACCAGCCCGGATTTTCCTTGCGCCACTTGCTCGATGGCTTGCAAACGTGCCTCTTGGTGTATACCTTCTTCTTCGCTGCGCCTTTGGATATTGAAATTGTCAAGCTGTGTGGCCAACTGCGTGGCTTGTTCGGCGTCATTGCTCATGAGCAAATCTAAAGCGCACTTGGCACGCCCCATGCGACCGGCGGCGTTGATGCGCGGTGCCAGTGAAAAAACAATTTGACTTCCGGTCAGCTTGGCATTTTTTTCAAACTTGCACACGCTTTTTAAAGCTGCCAATCCCAAACGCTTACATTCGGCAATGGTCAGCAAGCCATTTTTCACAAGTACCCTATTTTGTAAACGTAAGTTGACCATATCCGCCAGCGTACCAAGGCATACAAGGTCAAGCACATCACGCATGTCAAACTCTTTGCCGCTGTGTGTTTGCAAGAGATTATTTACCACATACATAAGCATGAAAGCCATGCCCACACCCGCCAAGTCAGGACAAGGACACTCACCCATGCGTGGATTACATATGGCATCGGCCGGCGGCAAGGTCTGAGGCGGCAAGTGATGGTCGGTAATAATAACCGACATGCCCAACTGTTTGGCGTAAGCTATGCTCTCATAGTCAGAAATGCCACAGTCCACCGTAACAATAACCTGCACTCCTTGCTCTGATAAATCTTTTATATTTTCTGCATTTAAGCCATAACCTTCATCATAGCGATCGGGAATATGCGTCATGCCCGTATAGCCATGGGCTTGTAGGACGCTAAGCACAAGGGCGGTGGAAGTTATCCCATCGACATCATAATCACCCCAGATAACAAACTTTTTCCCTTCAAGCAGCAACTTGACCATTAAGTTTGCGGCATCTTTTACACCGTCGTACAGCTTGGGATTTGCAAGAAAACGTAAATTTGGGGTCAAATATTCCTGAATATCCTTTTCTTCCGTAAAACCTCGAATTTGCAAAATATGTAGCAATAAGGGAGAAATACCAAGTGCGTGCGCCCTGCCTACATCTCGACCACTCATGGACTCCGAAACGGAAAATACTTTTATATTTTCCAAAAGCAAGTGGCTTTCTTGCGCAGGGGCACAGTTTTTCGGCTGCTCTCGCAGCATCCAAGTTTTCACAATATATTTACCAATATCCCTCATTGCGGTACCATGGTACATACCAACAAATCTTAAATGTTCCGCAATGTTAACAGCCACACAAAAGTATTTTACTTACTCAACAAACACTCAACACACCTACAGCGTTTCTTCCGGAATAAATTCCAGTGCTTTTTGCTTATAAGGTGGAGGGATAAAGTTCTTTTTATACATCCAATTTATAAATTTAAGACCGGTTTCGTGATTAGGGTCAAACTCCAGCACTTTCAATAAATTTATCATGCAATTGTTATAGTCCTTAAGCTCAAGGTAGCTGCGTGCAAGGTTGAAATAAAGATTTTCGTCTGCCGATGTCAGTTCAATGGCTCGAATATAATAGTCGCACGCTTCGTGGTGCATGGAATTTTTGCGCAAAGAAATCCCAAAATCATTGAATAAATGTTTGTGCTTTGGCTCAAAAGTACCCTCAAGCCGAACCAGTCTTTCAAAGATATTCTTGGCTTTATCGGCATCTCCACGCTGCAAATACGTTAAACCAATACCAAAATTTGCACGCACATTGTCTTCGTCAATTTGAAGCGCAGTGTCATATTCATGCTCGGCAGCAAAATTTTCACCCTTTTGGCGATGGTCGTCACCGGCCTCCACATTGCGTTGCAACTCTTGCATTTTCGGAAGCACAGAACCCATATAAAATTCCGGTTCCGGCGAGTATTTTTCAATGAGCTCATCCATGGTAATGGTGCGCTTTGGCCCTGAAGGAACATAATTATTGTTCAGCGGTTGACATTCAAGCTTGCCGCCCTCAATGGTTTCCACAAACCAGTAGCCTTTTTGCACTGTGCGTCTTGTGGTTGTGCCCGTACCGATTTTCTTAATTTCCTGTGTGGAAAAAACCCCTTTGACATAATTGGGATCTTTATTTTTTTGCGACATTTTCATTCCACCTTATCAGTCTGTTGAAAAACTCAAGGATACGTTGATTAATTATTTTCTTGAGGGAGGAAGGGGAACTTTTCCCAAAGCCAAAAAGCTTTCCCTTCCCCCCTCAAACTCCCCCCATCCCTTCAAAACGCTTTAATTGTTAGGCTTTCTTATATGCTAAGCGTTTTTGATGGAAAAAGCTAAAGAGATTCTTGACTCACTCACAAATCTGATTAAATCAGTATTTTCTTGAGCTTCGTCAATATTATTCAGTATTTATTGCCATTGCTCGTAGCATGTGCTGCGCAGCACTTGCAGGTTCATCCGCCTTGATAATGGGTCTACCCACCACCAAGAAACGTGCACCACACTCCACAGCCTTTGCCGGCGTCATGACACGGCATTGGTCGTCTTGTCCGGACTGCTTTGTCTGTCCTGCCGACTGCGACGTATCAAAACGAATGCCCGGCGTCAGACATAAAAATTCCTTACCGCACACATCTTGAATACGCTCCACTTCTTGCCCCGAACACACAACGCCATCAAGCCCCCACCTGTGTGCTTTTTGCGCCAGCTCCAAAACAAGCGTGTCCACAGCTTGTGCATTTAAAGGCAAATCGCCTTGTTTCATGCTCGTAAGTACGGTTACCCCAAAAATAAGCGGCCTTTTGTGCATATTTTGCCCATTCTGCCCATTCTGCACAGTAGCGCATTCAGTAGGCGCAAGCTGCACAAATGCATCCACCGCCTGCATAGCCGCTTGTGCCATGGCCTCACCACCTTGGGTGTGAATGGTAAGCAAATCAACGCCCATCTTACATGCTGAAAGCACACCACCATAAACGGTGTTAGGGATATCGTACATTTTTAAGTCTAAAAATATTTTAAACCCCAATTCCTTAAGTTGCTTAATGATTGCGGGTCCGGCTTGTATATACAATTCAAGCCCAATCTTAAGCCATGCAACCGTACCCTGCAACTGTTTTGCAAGCTCAAGGGCAGCAGATACGCCTTGCACATCAAGGGCGACAATAAGCTCAGCGTTATTTACAGTCGTCGCAGTCATCGCAGTCATCGTTGTTGCCGCCATTATTATTCTCCGTATCCGGCGCATAGTCTTGCAAAATATCATTCAAATTTAAACACATTTTCTTTGGACACAATGTAGTTGCAATGTACGCTGCACGAATATGATCATAAGCAGTATCAAGATCGTTATTTACAATCAAATAGTCAAACCAATGCGACTCCTTGATTTCAAGCACGGCGTTGGACATACGTTTGGCAATTTGCGCCTCGTTATTGCTTGCCCGTTTTAGAAGGCGTGATTTCAATTCATGTAAGGATGGCGGTAAAATAAATATATAACAAGCACTTGGAAGGGTCAAGCGCAATTGAGCCGCTCCTTGAACATCCACGTCATAAATAATATCCTTCCCTTCCTTAAGCATGTTTAAAGTTGGCTCAAGGGGCGTTGCATAGTAATTTCCGTGCACAAAAGCCCACTCGGCAAAAAAATCTGCTTTTCTTTTTTCTTTAAATTCTTCGATGGATATAAAATGATAATCCTTCCCGTCCTCTTCAGATTCACGTCGCTGCCGTGTAGTATACGACACAGAAAATCCAAAATTGGGAAATTCATTTCGTAAACGCTTGATAAGAGTTGTTTTCCCGGTTCCGGATGGAGCGCAAATGACAAGTACTACTCCCGAACGTTTTGCAGGCATAGGGCAGACTCCTTAAACACTTCCCGAAGGAAGTTCTGTTTCTTGCAAAAATCTTTGACTGATTGTTTCCGGCTGTATGGCAGATAAAATAACATGATTTGAATCTGTTATAAGTATAGATCGAGTTTTTCTGCCTTGGGTTGCATCCATAATTCGCCCTTGCGCCTTGGCATCTTCGCGCAGACGCTTCATGGGCGAAGAAAGAGGATTTAATATGGAGACGACCCTTTGCGCCACTACATAATTATTAAAACCGATATTTATAAGTTTTTGTACTTGCATACGCCACCTATGTAAAGCCCTTACACCATGTTTTCAGCAAAATTTTTTGTATACAAATATGAAAATGCCGTATCAACACGACATTCCACATCTTTACTCAATATTTTGTGCCTGCTCACGGCATTTTTCCAATTCATTTTTCAAGTCCACCACCAAGGGCGACAACTGCACATCAGGTATTTTATTTCCACAAGTATTTATTTCACGAAAACATTCTTGTAAAGTAAAGTCGAGCTTACGTCCCACATCCTTGCTCATTTGCAAAAGCTCATTCAAACGATATAAATGCGAACGTAAACGGGTAATTTCTTCGCTCACATCAAGCTTATCACCAAGCATGACCACTTCTTGCAAAAAACGCCCTTCATCAAAATCCACATCATAACCGCCAAGCACTTCGCTTATGCGCTCTCGCACCGTCTGCACTTTTTCTTCTTTTAAGCTTGGCACACGCTCTTCTATAATATCCACCCACGATTCCATGCGCAATAATCTCGAATGCATATCAAGCACAAGTGCCGCCCCCTCGCTGCTGCGTGACTCATTCCAATCATCAAGGGCAAGACACAATCCTTCTTCAAGGCGTTCTGTCATATGCTCCACACGCTCTTCTTCTGCTCCGTCCCACAGCGCAGGCATATTTAAAAATCTACTGTAATCCGGCACAAATGCTTCTTTTCTACTACGTGCAAGCGTTTGCAATGCCTTTAACATGGCATTTGCCTGTGCGCTGTCAAAATACACCATACGCTCCACATCTGCCCGATACTGCAAAACCAAACTAATATCCACACGCCCACGCATGACCGATTTACGTGCGCATTTATCCAACTTTACCTGCAAACTACGCACCGCACTCGGCAAATGCCAGCGAATATCCAAATGCTTACCGTTAACGCTGCGCACTTCCCATTGCTGCACAAAGGCCGCATCCTCCACAAGACTACGCCCAAAACCCGTCATACTACGTGCCATAGACAACCCCATATAGTTCAAATTTTTACGTTCACTGAACGACACACTACATGCTTCAGCCGCCTCCCTTTGGACAAGAACGGGGCGGTAGTTTGGCAAGCGGCGAAACCGGGCCGACTTTAAAGGGAAAAGCTCCGGATTTTAAGGGGCTTGGTGCAGAAACACCTTTTTGCACATTGCGACCGTGACACGTCGGACAAGCCGGCACCTCACCCTGCATGACAATTTCTTCAAAATCCTTTTGGCAATCCATACATGTAAAATCAAAAATAGGCATAAAATTTCCTTTGCAAAATACAACGTCATTGATACGCTCCTTATACGATTGCATTGTAAATATGGCAAGTATAATCTTTTACCCATTATTTAGTGGTCAGTGACTAGTGAACAGTTGCTAGTGCCTTCTAGAAAATAATAGTTATATCTGCGTATTGACCATGCACAGCCCGAATAAGGTCATCGGGATTTACAAAAATCTGCAAGCCTCTCTGACCACCGTTCACATATATTTTTTCATGTAAAATGGCCTGCTCATCCACAAATACAGGATAGGCTTTCTTGGCGGCAAGGGGTGAGCAACCTCCTCGCACATACCCTGTGAGCGGCAACACTTCCTTGAGACTGACCATTTCCACACTCTTATTGCCTGTGGCCTTGGCGGTTTTTTTAAGGTCAAGGGTGGCATCTGCCATGATACAAGCCATGAAAACGCCGTGTTTATCACCACGTACCACCAAGGTTTTAAAGACTTTTTCAGGTGAGGAGCCAAGGTCGCTTGCCGCCCTTGTAGCCGAAAGGTCGCTTTCGTCAACGCTCACTCTATGCAAGCTGTATGCAATGCCCAATGAATCTAAGAGCCTTGCCGCATTGGTTTTTTTAATGGAAGTATCCATGATTTTTCCTGTGGTTATGTTTTCGATTCCTTAGAGCTTGTCCGTAAATAGTCGAAGCTGAAAAACGCATTTTCATGCATTTTTCAGAAAGGCACGCTC
>CAYJHK010000103.1:0-7497 GCA_964369515.1 uncultured Desulfovibrionaceae bacterium | reverse complement strand
TCCTTCCCCCCAGACCCCCCATCCTTTCCCAAAACGCGCGCATGGCTCATCCCTATCGGGATGAGCTAACAAACCAAAGTATGGTGGAAAACCTTGGAAAATAAGCTTCATTAAATTTTAATGAGTTAAGGCAATAGCCACAAGAGGGAATTATTTAGTATTTTCAGTTGCCATTAGTAATGTCAACTGAAAATACTATACAAGTGAAATTTCAAGATTTTGTGCATTGTTACCTGACACTAATGCCGAGCAACAATGCACATATTGAGGAGATGGAATCTTGAGCAATGAGGCGTAAGAGGGTTTTTGACTTGACAGAACATTCCCTTTCTCAACGTTACCGCTTAATAATTGAAGTTGTTTAATTTGAAATAGCTATTAATCCATTTGTACCTTAAGCCACTGCTTAATACCAACGGTGGGAGCAAAAATTCCTTTGAGATTGCCGTATTCTTCATGGAATTCCTTACGCAAATTCTTTGGTAGCGGCATGGTCAATATATCATCGGCTCTTTCGGAATTACGGCGAACCAAGCGCAACATCGGCTCATTTTCCCATGTATCTACCACGAAATATGTCGAATAATCTTCTTTTGAGCGTACCGGCGGATATTCAGCATTCCAATCATTATTCCCCCATTCTAAATACATGGTGACGGCGTGTTCAGGGGTCAAATTCCAATCTATGTCGTATTGAATATTTTGCAAGCTTGTCATAGCATACTCCTTTGTTGTGATGACTTAATAGTAACCATTACTTTTAAGATTGGCAAGTGTTTTACTAGGTATTTTAAAAAAAATTTATTGAATTTTTTATGGCCTTTGCCTCAACTCAGACTTTAGCTTGATTTTTTCTTTTAATTCAAAGCAATTACGAGATTAAGCTACGCAAATCGAGAGCAAAATTTTTCCCCCAAAAAATTAAAATCGAAATGACCGGATGTTATTGAACGTCTAATTTTGTAATAGTCTTAATTTACAGTGAGTTATGCATAAGACTCAATGAAGCTTTTTTTCGAAGAAAAAAAGCGGAAAGCGCGTTTTGAAAGGGGGTTTGGGGGAAAACTTTTTGGCGCTAGCAAAAGTTTTCCCCCAAAAAAATCTCAAATTAGAATACCGTGGTTTTGAGGGGGTTATGAGGGGAACTTTTTGGCGCTAGCAAAAGTTCCCCCCACAAAAAAACTGATTAAATTTGCAATGCGGTAAAATCTGCAAATTTTTCCATGCGCTTGGTGAGCGCTTTTAGTAAGTTAAGGCGATTTATGCGTAATTGTTCGTCGTCGCATATGACCATGACGGCGTCAAAGAAGCTGTCAATGGCGGGGCGCACATCAAGAAGCAGTTGCGGTATGGAGTCAAAATCATTTTCCTGCCACAGCGTATCAAAGCGAGGCAAGATGGTGTCTAGGTTATCAGCAAGTGCTTTCTCTGCGGCTTCTTGGAGCAACGTATGTTGATATTGTCCTGTAAGATCGTATGCTTGCCCTTGCTTTCGTATAATATTGGACACACGTTTGAAAGTCTGTACCGCAGCAAGATATTGTTCGCTGTCGTGCAATTTTGTAAGAGCGTGGAGACGGCTGGCCGCTATGCACACATCAGGACTTGGCGCGGCAAGGATGGAGTCCACAAGGAGCGTATTTTTGCCCTGCCCTTGCCAATAATTCTTGAGGCGTGCATGGAAAAATTCCTGTAACTTTGCGAGACTTTCATCGGCTGGCAGCTTCCATGGGATTTGTGCGTAGAGCTCATGGGCTTTTTTGAAAAATGCCGCAATATCAAGATTTAAATCAAATTCCAGCAGGCAGCGGATGATACCAAGCGCTGCTCTGCGCAGTGCATTGGGGTCAGCTGTACCGGTGGGAATCATATTCAGCCCGAAGCAACCGACAAGAGTATCGGCCTTATCCGCCATGGATAAAAAAGCCCCAAGCAGAGTTTTGGGCATGGCACTTTCCGGCCCAGCCGGCAAATATTGTTCTTGTAAGGCAGTGGCGACATCTTCTTTTTCACCTTTTTTGAGTGCATAGATGCCGCCCATAATCCCTTGCAAAGTATCAAACTCTCCCACCATACCCGACACAAGATCAGCTTTTGACAAAAGCCCGGCACGCTTTGCATCTTCCTTGCTTGGAAGACTAGTTGCATTTTTAACAGCGCAATTGTCCACAAGCCAGCTGCAAAGCTCTGCGATGCGCCGTGTTTTGTCGCCCATGGAACCAAGCGCACCGATAAAAATGACCGAATTAAGTTTTTCAAGCCAAGTGTTAAATTCCGTTGTAAGGTCAGAATTCCAGAAAAAACGTGCATCTTCAAGGCGAGCACGCAGTACACGCTCCCAGCCATTTTGGACAAGGCGCATATCGTGAGCTTTTGTATTGGAAACAGTTAAGAAATAAGGTAAAAGCTCCCCGTCGGCGTTTTGCAAACCAAAGCTCTTTTGATGACTCTCCATGCTGGTGAGCAGTACCTGCTGCGGTACTTCCAAAAAGTGCGGGTCAAAGCTGCCAATAACGGGTATAGGGTGCTCGCACAGACCTTGCACTTCGTCCAAGAGAGAATCTTTCCATAGAACACGTGCATTCAGTTGCTCGGCGGCAGTATTTCCGCCGTCAATAATTCGCTGACGCCGAATGGCAGCATCCGGTTCCACAAAACCCATGGTGCGAACTTTATGCAAATATTCAGAAGCATTTTCTATAGTTATGCCGATGGATCCGTCCTCTTGCTGTGAATGCACCCTATGCCCCATACTTACATTACCAGACTGCACGGGCCCCACGCTGAACGGGACTACGTCATCATCAAAAAGGGCTAAAATCCAGCGTAATGGACGGGCATAGGTAAATGTTTGTGCTCCCCAGCACATTTTTTTGGGAAAAGGCAGTGCGCTGATAACAGCCGGACAAATATGTTCCAAGAGTTGCGTGGTTTTGGCTCCGCCGCTACGTTTTCGCACATGAACATAAGATCCCTTAGGCGTTTCTTCAAGGAAAATATCTTTTAATTCTACTCCATTGGTACGCAAGAAGCCTTCCAATGCCTTTGTGGGTTTACCGTGTTCATCCATGGCTATGCGTGCCGGAGGTCCGGCAACGACTTCTTCTTTTTCCAGTTGCACAGCTTGAATATCGTGCACAAAGACCACGGCACGGCGAGGGCTGGTGAGCACTTCAATGGTGGAATAGCCAACGCCATTTTCTTCAAAGGCCAAACTAAAGCGTTTTTGTAACTCCTTAGCTTGCGAGTCTAAAAAACGTGCAGGCAACTCTTCACTGCCAATTTCAAGAACAAACAAAGACATATATTTTCCTTATACGGCTGCTGCCTGAAGTCGGTAGCAGCGTCTATTGTAATTTTATTAATGCTTAAGCAAATATTACCAATCGTATTCAGCCTATAAACATAAACAACAAGCACGCTTGAAAGGATGAGGGAAAATTTATACGCAGAATTTCCCTCGTGCGCAAAAAAACTGCTCTCAAGCCACGCTCTTATTTTGATAATAGGGGATAATCAAGCTCTTTGCGCTGCTGTGCATACAGATGCGCCACACCGGAAGCAAGGGTACGAACCCTGCCGATATAGCCGGTGCGTTCGGTAATGGAAATGGCCCCTCGTGCATCAAGTAAATTAAAAGTATGCGAGCATTTTAAACAATAATCATAAGCAGGCCAAGGCAATCCAAGCTCCATAAGCTTTTTGCATTCTTTTTCATAGGCGTTGAAAAAATGCAGCAACATTTCGGCATCGCTTTCTTCAAAATTATAGCGTGACTGCTCCACTTCATTTTGATGATAGAGATTCCCATAGGTTACGTGTTCATTCCAGCGTAAATCATATACAGATTCGACACCTTGCAAATACATAGCCAGCCGCTCAAGCCCATAGGTCAGCTCGACACTGATGGGATGCAAATCTATGCCCCCAACCTGCTGGAAATAGGTAAATTGTGTTACTTCCATACCGTTTAGCCAAACTTCCCAGCCAAGTCCCCAAGCTCCTAACGTTGGCGATTCCCAATCATCTTCCACAAAGCGCACATCGTTATTTGCGGCATCAAGCCCTAGTGCAGCAAGGCTTTCAAGGTACAGTTCTTGCACATTTTCTGGAGAGGGTTTTAATATCACTTGAAACTGAAAATAACGCTGCAAGCGGTTGGGATTTTCCCCGTAACGCCCGTCGGTGGGTCGCCTTGAAGGTTCAACATAGGCAACAGACCATGGCTCAGGGCCGATAACACGCAAAAATGTGTGTGGATTAAACGTTCCTGCACCGCATTCAATGTCTACGGGGTGTTCGATTACACAACCCCGTTTTGCCCAAAAATTCTGCAATGTTAATATAATATCTTGAAAATACATACAGTTCCTTTAAGTTAATTATAGACGCCTAAATCGGCCATCTTCCCAAATAATACCAAGATGATATTGAATAAAACCATCTACAGCACGAAAACACATACTTTTTTCATGAGAAAGCAACCTTTCCACATTCCATTGCTCAGGCCGTAAACTCGCTACCCTTTGTAATAATTGCACAACTTCCAAGGAAAGCTGCACACTATGGGCCGAACTTTTACGTGCACAATGAGGACAGCAACACAAACCTTCATCCATATAGAACACAATCTGCCCATGCGCAAAATCCGTTTTGCACACGGAGCAATGCTTTAAAGCCGGTGCAAAACCCTGCTCTGCGGCAATACGTAACCGAAAAAGTACCGGAAAAAGGGAGTGAGGAGCAGTAAAACCCTCAAAGTATTGTAAAAATTCTTGTAAAAAAGTATAGACTCTTGCAGCACCGTCTTCACAAACTCCAAAGACTTGCAAAAACTTTACGCAATTCATGAGCATACCAAGACGGTTAAAATCATGGCGTAACTTTTGCGGCCCGTGCACCAGACTACCTTCTTCCAAGGCCATATATTGTCCGTTGCGGCTGCTTTTTACACGGCAATGAATGGTATTGAGCACATCAAGACAACCACAAAAACGCCTGCGACTGCGGCTTCCACCAAAAGCAAAAACGGTCATGACCCCACGCTTTTGAGAAAAAATGCGCAACCACATATCACTTTCACGAAATTTTCCCGTTGCCAAGACAACGGCAGCATCATTCCATTCCATATTATACTTCAGGCGGGAAGAGAAGAGTTTTTGCCTCTCCCGTTCTGCCGGGCGACATTTCCTTCCCATTATAATGCACACGCACGCCGCCGGCATCATTTATATCCAGCTTAAGTGTATAGTCAAAGGTCAAAGCAAAAACTTCCCCGGCTTTCACGGAAAAGCGTCTTACCCCCGTTTCATCGGCATTGGCTTCTATATTTCCGGCATTGAGCACAGTGATAACGACCTTACGCGGCCCCACTGTTTCCTCAACCGGCTCAGGCATTTGTATAACTGCTTGACTGCTTGTGGGGCGTGCCGTGTCTTCCTGTTTCTGCTTGGGCAAACTAGCTGCTTTCTCAGCCACAGTTTGCGTAATTTTTACAGGTTGCTGTACTTTTTCGACCATTTTTCGTTCTACAATCTCATTTTCCGAGCTATTATCATTTTGTACGACCGAATTTTGAGCCGGTGGAATAACAGGCGCCGGCTCTGCAATGTTCAAACTTTCCGGTTGCAACAGAGAATATATATCTACATCACGATAATACCACATGGTATAGCCGCCAAGAATGCAAATACAAAGAGCTATAACCAAGGAATAATGGATTCTAAACGCTTTCCAAGGACGTTGTGCCACCGCAGGTTTGGTGGATTTCACAGGCTTAGCAGGCGTTTGCTCCGGCACTTCACGTTCATAAAGCACAGGATTTGCCAAAACATCTTGAAGGTCAAGTCCAAGATATTTGGCATAGGCACTCACAAAGCCTCGCACATAGACAATATGCGGCAAGGAATCACTGTCTCCTGATTCAAGAGCATATAAAATACGAGTACTTATCTTAAGTCCTTCTGCCACCTGCTCTATGGAAAGCTCTCGAAGCTCCCTTTCTTCACGCAGCAGATGGCCAAGGTCTTCCAAGGTTTGCGCCATATAATTCCCAAAAAGTTCTTTTAAATACGAATATCAATAACAGCCTTACTCCGAAGCTCTTGTACATATTGCTCAAAGCGTGCTTTCATACGAGGTTCACGTACAATCATTTCCACCATGGGGCGAGCCTCATTAAAAGTAAGCTGTCTACCGCCGGGACTTGAACTCACCTTCTTAAATTGCGAATTCTTACCACTTAAGTTAATGAGAGGAGTTGCCTTGCCCGTAGGTAGTTTTTTTAAAAGATTTGCCAATGGTGAAGGCATTTTCGCAAAATCCACAGGCCCCATAACTCCACCCTTTTCCTTGTACGGACCTATGGAAATCTGACGGACATACTCTTCGAATTTGCTCGGATCTTTGGCAATTTGGGCAGCATAGCCACTGGGATTAATATTATCTGGATAAACTATTATCGCCATGACCGTTTCGCCCTTGGAAAGAAACTTCCCCTTATTGGCTTCGTAATAGTTACGCACTTCATCAGGCGAAACAATGACTTTACGCCCAACCATGCTGCCCATGAGTCTTTGATGCAGCATACGCATTCTGATACGTTCTTGAAAGGAGGTAATGGTCAGACCATCTCTGGCAAGACGTTTTTCAAAATCCTTTTTACTGGAATTACTTTGCTGCATAATGCGAGTAATCTCCGCATCCACATCCGCAGAAGATACTGTAATTTTTTGTTTTTCAGCAGCATCCACAATGAGTAATTCTGTAATGAGCTTATCCAGCGTTTCTCTGAAAATAGCTTGTGCTTTAGCAGAGTTCAAATTTTTGGAACTTACACCTGCCTTGGCATATTCATTTTTTGCCAAGAGATTGACATCAAAAACAGAAATCATTCGTCCATTGACCACGGCAGCAATTTTATTAACCTGTGCTGCCTGCACAAAACTTGCCAAAGCCAAAAGGCCAATACACATTAAGACTATTTTTTTCACAATAACTCCTAGTATTTTATATTTATACAATGAAGGGAAGCAGAGATTGATTTCCCTCGATTGCCCAAAACTTTTCTGCCCTAAACCCTTCTTTTTGCACTCGCAATCCAAATCTGAAAGGCAAATGTTAGACTATCGAAACGGTTTATATTATTTCTGAAAATGCGTTGTATATAACCAAAACAGCAACGCATAACCATTGTATACTATTTGGGACTTAACGTTTTTTTTACAAAGATGCAATAAAAAGCGGCAAAATAAAAAAACATTATGTGGCTTTTGCCTTAACTCAGGTTTAATTTTAAATCTTTCTTTTTATTCAAGGGCATTGCAAGCGCAGAAAAACAATCCAGAAAGTAGGCAGCATGGATTGCTTCGTCGCAAGCTCCTCGCAATGACTTTCTTGCTTACGCAGTGTCTTTTTGCTGACTAAAGGCAATAGTCACAAAACATTATTTAGTCGAAGCTGAAAAACGCATTTTCATGCATTTTTCAGAAAGGCACG
>CAYJHK010000102.1:0-7502 GCA_964369515.1 uncultured Desulfovibrionaceae bacterium | reverse complement strand
GGGAACTTTTTGGCGCAAGCAAAAGTTCCCCCCACAAAAAATATTGCAAATTAGAATCACGTGCATACATAAGCGGTTTGCGTTTGAAATTTTGACGCAGTAGTTAACCCTTTTTCAACGGGCTGCTCCAAAGTGCGTTCAAAAAGGTTGAAATACAAGGAAAAATTCAAACGCAAGGCGCGCCGTGTATATGGACATACATAAGCGGTTTGCGTTTGAAATTTTGACGCAGTAGTTAACCCTTTTTCAACGCACTTAGAAGTCCCATAGGAGCTTCATGCCTACCCCCAGTTCAATATTCTCAGGTTTCTCATCGCCTTGATAAGCGCTGGCGCCTCCCATGGGAATATAAACTTCAGGACCCATGCGCATTTCAAAACCATCATCTTTAATCATTTCCCCATAAGCACCGACAACATCATGTTTTTCTTTCTTCAAATCCTCATCAATAACCAGAGAACGATCCGTAGGAGCCTTCCACGACGGTCCAAGCTGCGTGGCATCGCCCTTAATGGCGCCTCCTGCTATACTAATATCCTTGATTTTTTCATCCTCGCCTTTTTGGCCTGAGTTTTTGCCCGTAGCTGATTTTATGTCCGAGGACGGTAGAGTATTTCTCCTCTGTGCCGTTTTTGAACGTAACAGTTCATCACCGGAAATTCCCCTTTGCCACAAGACATCGTCATTGGCACTTTTACTTTCGGGTATGAGCCAATTATGGGGGATATTCTCATACGCCGAGTCAAGAGAATTGACTTTGTGTTGCGCAGTACTTGCGCTATGCGCCATTTTTGTGTATACAAAGACGATACTGACAAAGCATATGCAAAGAGCCAAACGCTTATAATGAGACTGGTGTAACTTTTTCATAATTTCATTATAAGTCCTTAAGTGTGCATTGGCAAGCTGTGAACGCCACTAAAATGTGTGTGTTCCCATATGATATTGAATTATCGGATTTTTTGCATAATTTTTTGCACGCTCGTAATTGTTAGTGGTAAGTGAGTAGTGGATGGTGAATATTGCCAGTAGTCCGCTGAAAAGCCCCACCTGCGGCGTCTTCCCTAATTGTGAATGGCTAAACATTCTTCCCCATCCAATAATGTAATGTTTTATAGAGGTGGTCTGCATCTATGGGCTTTGTTATGTGGTCATTCATGCCGTTGGCAATACTCAATTCTTTATCGCCCTTCATGGCATGGGCAGACATGGCAATGATGGGGGTGTGTGCAAATTTTTCTTGAGCACGAATGAGTTTTGTCGCTGTGTAACCGTCCATAATGGGCATTTGTATGTCCATTAAAATGGCATCATAATTGTTTTTTTCCAGCATATCCAAGGCTTCTTGCCCGTTGTTTGCAATGTCCAGTGTATAGCCTGCCACTTGCAGGATTTCTTGTGCTACCAGTTGATTTATTTCATTGTCTTCAACAAGCAATAAGTGGCCGGTCTTAAGTTCCGATGTCGCAGGTGTTTGCTGTGCGTCTATGGCAGCTTCGGAGATTTCTTGTTTATCCGATGTGTCACTGTCCAATGTGCTATTGTTAAGCGGGAAAATGGCCGTACAATAGAAGGTAGAACCTATGCCAAGTTCACTTTCCACCCAAATATCACCGTGCAATAGGTTGATAATATTTTTGGATATGGCAAGCCCAAGCCCCGTACCGCCGTATTTGCGTGTTACGGTGCTATCAGCTTGTGAGAAAGCCGAAAACAGGCGTTTCATCTGTTCGGTGCTTAGCCCGATTCCGCTATCTTGCACAGCAAATTGGCAATGCAATGTATTGTCCTTTTGCAACTGGGTGGTGACAATAAAGGATATTTCGCCGGCATCTGTAAATTTTATGGCATTACTTACAAGATTAAAGAGTACCTGTTTTAAGCGTAAAGTATCTCCAAGAATGCTTATGTCAGCGTGTTGTCCCCGTTCAACGCATAGATTTAAGTGTTTTTCGGCAATTTTAGGGCTATATAAATCCTTCACATCTTTTATAATGTCTGTGATGGTGAATGGGCGTGTTTCCATTTCCAGCTTTCCGGCTTCAATTTTCGAAAAGTCAAGAATATCATTGATGATGCGCATAAGGTTATTGGCTGAAAAAACTGTTTTATCTACATATTGTTTTTGTGTATCGTTGAGGGATGTTTGCGTCAGAAGGTGTAAAAGACCGAGGATGCCGTTCATGGGGGTGCGGATTTCGTGGCTCATATTTGCCAAAAATTCACCCTTGGCTTTTGTGCTTTGTTCGGCAATTTCCTTGGCGGTGCGCAATTCTTGTTCATGTTCGCCAAGTTCGCGTAACATGCGCCTTTGTTCACGTAAGTCTCTAAAGTATATTATTAAGCCATGTTTTCCTTCATAGGATGCTTCAACCATAAAAAGCTCAACGGGTATTTCTTCGCCGCTAATAATATGCCTGCACAGCATTTCGGAACGACTCGCTCCATGGGTATGCCCCTGTGATATTTGATGTTTTACCACGTCCTCGGAGCGTCGTCCGTCGGGTTGAAATTCAGGATGTATTTTGTGAAAGTTTTGTACGGCGTCTTCCTTGGTTTCAAAACCAAACATGATCATGGATTCACGATTTACATAGATAAGTGTATTGGAATCATCCCAAAAATGCACGCCCATGGGCATGGAATCAAGCATAAGTGTATTGCGATACTCTGCTTCACGAATGCGTATTTGAGCATGTTTGATTTCCCGTAAATCTATGGCGTAGGCAAGGACTATATCTTCACCGCTAATGGTCGTGCGTACATGAATAATTTCCATGGGGATGAGTTCCCCATCATTGTCATTGTGTAACCATTCAAAGCGGCAATAGCCTTCTTCAAGTACTTTCGCATGATTTTGCTTAATGGCTTCCAATGAATTTGTGCCGTTTTGTTGGAACATGGGGGAAAGAAGGGCAAAGTTTTCAATAAAACTTTCTTTGTCTTCAAAGCCAAAAATTCGTAGAGATTCTTGATTACAGTCAATAAGATCCCCTGCTTTATTCCATAAAGTTACGGATAAAGGAAGATTTTCTGATAATGCGGCATTAAACTCTTTTTCCATTCTTTCTTTATGCAGTTCCAGAGTATCGGTGATATCGGTTATGATTGATAAACGAACTCTTTCTTTATCATCCCATGAAATACACGAGTCCACAAGTTGAAGATGTTTTTTCAAAGCAGGGTCATAGTCATTCCAGATATAGGGAGTAGAGCGTTTGGAAATATATTCATTACTGCAATTCTCACAAGGTTCATCTTTTTTTCTTAAAACTTTATGGCACAGTTCCGATACAATATTTTCGCTGTCAAAAAAGTCATACACAGCTTTATTGGAGTATAAGATTTTATTGGTTTCCATGTCGGCAATATAGATGGGCATGGGGAAAGCATCTAACATATTTTGTACTTGTGCTTGTTTTCTTTCCAAGGTTTTCTTTATTTCTCTTTGCTTTTTGGAGTACAGGAAAAGCACGATCATTAGAAATAAAAGTAAAACTATGATACCTATCAATAGATTCACACCAATGTAGGACAAATATTGTACAAATTTTGATGTATAGCTAAGTTTGGTAGCGTGGTTCAATAAAATATTACTGAATTTTTCCGGAGGGAAAGCCGCAATGGCTTTATTAAAAATAGAAATAAGACGGGGGTCAACATTTTCATTGAACAGAAATGAAAATCGATCATACAATGGAAATACATTGGTTATATGCAAAAGAGGAAAGCCGCCTTCAACTATGGCAGAGCGTGCTGCATATACATTTTCAAAGGCAAAGTCGGCCACACCATTATCTACGGCAATATATGCGTCAATAATATCTTCAAATTCGAGTAATGTATGTTTGGGAAAAGTTTTTTTGACAAAATCTATGGTGACAGGGTGCAATTTGGAAACTGCCAACACACTGTCGGGGGTGATTTCATAGCCTTTACCAATCATGGCTATGGGGGCAGTCAGGAAGGTGTCGGATAAAATAGCGTTGAGTTCTTTGGCTTTTTTGGGATTTGTGTCATAGCTCATATGCATGTCACTTGTGCCATTCTTTATTTTTTCAAGTGATTGACCGTAGGTTAGGCCATGCAAAAAATGTATCTTTAATCCACTCAGCTCAGCAATAAGCATGAGAATTTCATAGTTAATACCCTGAACGCTTTTTGTTTGTTCGTCATATCGTTCAAAGGGTGGCCAAAAGGCATCATAAGAGACTTCAATGGGCTTTGCGGTTTTGATGTACTCTTTTTCAGCATCCGTAAGTGAAAAGTCCTGCATAGCCAAAGCAGTGTTATGGACGGAAAGTGTGCTGCATACAAGGAATATTATAAGCCTCAAAGTATTTAAGTATGTCTTGGCAATATGACGTTTAATATAAGTTCTTTTATGGAAAGTGTATAACATATGTTCTCTACATTTTAATATATGATGGAATGTGCAGCAAAATCGAAGTGTGTTTGAAATCTTGCCTAATACCTTGATAGGGTGTAACTAAATTTCACATTGCGTGTCAAGATATAGAACGGATAAAGGTCTTTTTATTGTGCATTTTTTATGTGAAATGTTTTGTTGATATTGTAAAATAATTTTAATATGCAGCATGTTAGATGATGTGAAAACAAAATTTTTTATTTTAGAAATAGTATATGTCTAGACTTTTGTGCAATGACGCTTTAGTATGGGCTGTGTGTTAAACAGCCTGTACGAAGTTGGTTTTTGCAACTGGCTGTTTTGCGGAATTTTTGTTGGGAAAAGCACAAAATAATGAAGAAGAGAGAGTTATGGCATGTTATTTTATTACAGGCGGAGCAGGTTTTATAGGTTCTGCCTTTGTGTTGCAAAGTCGTGGTCAGGGTATACGAGTTGTAAATGTTGATAAGCTTACTTATGCCGGAAATATGGATAACTTATCGGTTTTAGACGGTGATAATCAGCATATATTTGTGCAGGCAGATATTGGCAATGAAGAGCTTATGCGTCATGTTTTTGCGCTATATGCACCGGATGCCGTCATTAATTTTGCCGCTGAATCGCATGTAGATCGCTCCATTTTAAATCCGGATGCCTTTGTGCAAACCAATGTTTTGGGAACGTGTGTGTTGCTACGCACTGCTTTGCAGTATTGGCAAAGCCTCAGTGATAGCAAGAAAATACATTTCCGCTTTTTGCATGTGTCCACCGACGAAGTTTTCGGTAGCCTTGGTCTGCAAGATGCGCCCTTTACCGAGCATACGCCCTATGCGCCCAGCAGCCCGTATTCTGCTTCAAAAGCCGCCAGCGACCACTTGGTACGCTCCTTCTATCATACATATCAACTGCCTGTACTTATTACTAATTGTTCTAATAATTACGGGCCGCGCCAATTTCCCGAAAAGCTCATTCCACTGGTTATTTGCAATGCTCTTGAGGCCAAGCCCATCCCCATTTATGGTAAGGGGGAAAATATTCGTGATTGGTTACATGTGGAGGATCACTGCAATGCCATTGAGACGGTACTGCAAAAAGGCAGGGTAGGGCGCACCTATAATATTGGCGGTAAAGCTGAGCTTAGCAATATGCAAGTGGTGAAAACCATTTGTGCGGCTTTGGACAATTTTGTTCCTCGTTCACATGGTAAGTATTCTGATTTAATAACCCATGTATCCGATCGTCCCGGGCATGATTTACGTTATGCCATTAATTGTTCACGTATTGAAGAAGAATTACAGTGGACGGCGCAGCGCAGTTTTGAGGATGGAATTATTGAAACGGTACGTTGGTATTTGGAAAATCAAGCGTGGATAAAGCGTGCACGCAGCGGTGAATATCAAGATTGGGTACAAAAAAATTATACGGCGAGAAATTAAGACCTCTTCGCAATTCATTGCGAAAGGTCTTTGGAGTGTTGACGTTAGTCAATGCGACCGAAAATCAAGAATAGGCGGAGCTTTGCTTCGCCGTTAAGTGATTGATTTTCGTGCCTTTACCTCTGCACACTTTTTTTGAGTGCAGAGACAAAATCCTATTTTGTACATAAAGCTATATAAGAAAATAATTGTGCAGAGGTCTTAAATTATGAAAGAACGTAAGGGTATTATCTTGGCAGGCGGTTCCGGAACACGTTTGCATCCGCTCACCTTAAGCATAAGTAAGCAGCTTATGCCTATTTATGACAAGCCCATGATATACTATCCTCTATGTGTTTTGCTTTCAGCGAACATTCGTGATATAAGTATTATTTCTACCCCACAGCATCTGCCGCTTTTTCAAGAGCTTTTGGGGGATGGGACGCAGTGGGGGTGCTCATTTCGTTATGTTGTACAGCATAAGCCCGAAGGGCTTGCGCAAGCTTTTTTGCTTACACGTAAACATATAGAAAATCATCCCACATGCCTTGTGCTTGGCGATAATATATTTTTTGGGCACAATATAAATAGTCTCTTGGTGCGTGCGTGTGAACTTGAGCAGGGGGCTACCATATTCGGCTATCATGTCAATGACCCGAGTCGTTATGGCGTTGTGGAGTTTAATGAATATCAACAGGCTGTAAGCATTGAAGAAAAACCGCTGAATCCCCGTTCTAATTATGCCGTCACCGGTTTGTATTTTTATGATGAGCAGGTGGTGGATATTGCCGCTTCCATAAAGCCTTCGGCACGTGGTGAACTTGAAATTACCGATGTGAACAATGCCTATTTGGAACGTGGACAATTGCGAGTGGAGCTTATGGGGCGTGGCATTGCTTGGCTTGATACGGGAACGCACGATTCGCTTTTGGCAGCTTCAGCCTATGTGCAAGCTATGCAAACACGCCAAGGTCTCTATGTGGCTTGCCCTGAAGAAATCGCCTGGCGCAACGGGTTTATCAGCAGTACCCAGTTGCGCAAGCTTGGTGTGGCATTGTCCAAGTCTGCTTATGGTGAATATTTATTGGAATTGGCTGACGGAAGCCGGGGAATATAAATGGAAACGATACAAACACCGCTGGAAGGCGTGCTGCTCATTAAACCCAAGGTTTTTGGGGATGTACGGGGTTATTTCATGGAAAGCTGGCAAGAAAAACGCTATGCGGCCGTGGGTATTGATTTGCCCTTTGTGCAAGATAATCATTCCTGCTCAAGTTATGGTATCTTGCGTGGCCTGCATTTTCAAAAGCATAAACCGCAGGGAAAATTGGTGTCGGTAACGCTTGGATCGGTGTTTGACGTTGCCGTAGATATTCGCAAAAATTCACCAACGTATGGAAAATGGTACGGCGTCGAACTTTCAGGCGACAATCATCACCAACTGTGGGTTCCGCCCGGGCTTGCGCACGGTTTTGTGGTGACCAGCGACGTTGCGCATTTTATGTATAAGGTGACGGACTTTTACGATCCCGACGATGAAGGCGTGTATGCGTGGAATTCTCCCGAGCTTGGCATTGATTGGCCCATAAAAAATCCAAAACTCTCGGAAAAGGATGGCAAGGCGCAAAGCTGGTCACGAACTTGATACTTGGATATTTACCACGGCATTCTAATTTGCG